>DPLM01000245.1:2250-6736 GCA_003541985.1 Deltaproteobacteria bacterium
GCCGGAACAGGAGCCCGGATGGAAGCGACCGAGTTGCCCCTGGAGCGTTGGCAGGAAGTGCTCAATATCAATCTAACAGGGACCTTTCTTTGCTCCAGAGAAGTTGCCAAAACGATGCTCGAGCGGGGCAAAGGGAGCATTGTCAGTGTGGCTTCGATTATGGGTTTGATCGGAGGTGGGGTCTATCCCAATCCTGCTTATCAAGCCAGCAAGGGAGGGGTGGTCAACCTGACACGCTCGCTAGCGCTGGATTGGGCAGCACGGGGAATTCGCATTAATGCGGTGGCTCCTGCTTTCGTCAGAACCCCCTTAACTCAAAGCCTGCTGGAAGAAGATGGGATGAAAGAAAAACTACTGGCACGAACGCCACTCGGGCGGCTGGTTGAAACCTACGAAGTAGCAGATGCCATCCATTTTCTGGCCAGTGATGCAGCGGCAATGATCACGGGCCACACTCTTCCTGTTGATGGTGGTTGGGTGGCTCAGTAACGCTTTTCAAGAATCTAAATCTGACAAGGTAATGATGGAAATGACATCTACCACACCACTCTCTGTAGAAGCAATCAGACAATATCGTGAAGATGGTTATTTGATCCCAGAGTGTCAGCTGTCAGCATCCCGAGTTGCTGAGTTGATGGATGCAGTTGACCGTGTCTTAGTTGCTAATCCGGAGGTGAGGCCAGAAAAGTTGGTTAGTGTTCACATCAGTGGCTTGAACCAGGAGGGAGTGAATGGTGATGATGCCTTCATGGATTTGGCCAAAGATCCGTTGATCGTGGATTGTGTAGAACAGCTGATCGGCCCAGATATCATTCTGTGGGGATGTCAGCTCTTCTGCAAGCCCGGCTCAGATGGAATGGAAGTGCCAATGCATCAGGACGGTGCCTATTGGCCAATCCGTCCTTTGGCAACTTGTACCGTTTGGGTTGCATTGGATCATGTGACCGAAGAGAACGGCTGTATGCGAATTGTTCCTGGCTCACATCGACATCAATCACTGACACATCAAAAGGAATCTAGAGAGGATATTGTGCTCAATCAACGTGTAAATGATGGTCGGATTGATCCAGAAAATACGGTCAGCTTGGAACTTGCGCCAGGCCAGTTCTCCATGCATGACGTCCACTTGGTGCACGGCTCCCATCCAAATCGCTCGGGCAAACGACGGGCGGGTCTGGCCATTCGCTACATGCCCTCCACAAGCCTGTTCAAACGAGACTTGATTGATACTGGTACTGGTTCCGGTTATCTGGTCAATTTTGCGAAAAGACCCCTTTGGCTAATTCGTGGCGAAAATAAGGCAGGTAGTGATCTAAAAATTGGACACACCTGAAATTCTGATCGATCTGATTTAGTCTACACGCACAGCTATTTCTACCCCAGCCTCACTAGCTCTTCCTTGCTTTGGCCTCAGTGCTGGAGCATTCCTTTTATTTTCCATGAACCAATGAATATTGGGATTTACATTTATGATCAGGCTGAGGTCTTGGACTTTTCAGGACTCTTTGAGGTGCTAAGTGTTGCTAGTCGCTTGGGAAACCTGGCTTGGAATGTTTGGCTCGTGGCAGAAGAGGAACGTTCTGTCGAAGCTCGGGGAGTATTCCACGTAATGCCCCATTATTCGATTCAGAACGTTCCTGATTTGGATGTGTTGATCGTAGTTGTTGGAGCTCAATCTGCAGAGTTAGGAAGAAAGCAGTAATTGACTGGATCCGAAAGACTGCTAAAGAGACTCAGATCACAGGCTCGGTCTGTACTGGAGCCTTCTTGCTGGCGGAGGCGGGTTTGCTGGATGGGTTTGAAGTGACCACGCACTGGAAGGATATCCCTGATTTGCAGAAAAACTATCCCAGGATACAGGTTCGGGGAGATATTCGCTGGATTGAACAAGGGCAACTGATTACTGCGGCGGGAATCTCCGCAGGGATAGATATAAGTCTGGAATTGCTATTTAAATTCGCGGGAGTGGAGTTAGCAGAGCATACTACCAGACAGATCGAATATGCTTGGAATCGAATTATAATTTGAGTAGGAAGTTATGCACAAATTCTTCTATCGAATTGATCAAAGAAAGTCGCAGTGAGATTGAGTAATTGTTTTCTTTTTCATGATTTCCATCATCTCCTCAGAAGTCAATTTCGCTTTGAGTTCTTCAAAACACTGCTGATCCTTGGCATAGGATGACTTTGATTTATCGATAGGATTGAATGTGATAAAGCCTGTAGCAATACCAATCCCAATCAGTGCTACCAATGATGACAAGATGATAATCGTCGTTTTTGTGTTTTTGTTCATAAGCTTGAGTAGTAGGCAGTAACGTTGGCAATCTCAAAGGAGATAGAGCACCAAAACATGCCGCTGGAAAACTTATTCTTTACGATAAAGCTTATTGTTCTTCACAACCATCGAGTCGACTTTACCATTCTGGTCCCTCTGAAAATAGACGGAAAATTCACCTGAATAGATTCCTTCATGATTAGGATCAACAAAATGATCAACTCCCATCTTGGAAAGCACAACTGGCCTAGCTAGCGGCATTCCCTCTCGCAGATTGAGCAAAATCAGATTTTCTCCCATCTCTGTAACATAATAGTGCCAGTGATGATCATCTGAGTAGAAGTTTTCATACTCAGCATACAAGAGCGGCCTATCAAATGTTTTGGGATCAGCTAGAACTCTGCCTACCATTTCGTATAAGTTCCTTGAGATGCTTTGTGGGTGATTGAAATAAACGGGTGCATCAACTGTATTGGACAGGGCAACGACTCCCAATTTGTTTTGATTGTCCATCACCAATTCTGAAGCAAATCCCATTAAGCCCCCACTGTGCAGAACAAACTCTTTTTCCCGAAGATAACCGAGCCCTGTTCCACCCAGTTCAAAGCTGTTTGCAACAAAAGTTAAAGCCTTGACGACTTTTGGATGGAGTTCAATCGGCAGCGGCACCCACTGGACTTTCTGCATCTCCGATAGCGTTGCTCTGGAGAGGAGTGTTTGATCCTCCGCACTCAGTGTACGAAAATGCCAACTAATGAATTTGGCCAGATCTGTGACGTTAGAAATGAGTCCAGAAGACGGCAATCCTAAGACACTCGCCATTTCTGGAAATTCATTTTTCAATCGCTGCTCCCCAACAATGCGGCTGTAGCCAATCACCGTGTTTTTTGAAATTTTTGGAAACAAGGTGGACTGCATCTGCAAGGGTGTAAGGATGACCTCTTGGATATACTGCTCATAAGTTAATCCCGAGATACGCTCTACAACCAATCCCCCAAGATTCATTGCCAAGTTGGAGTATTTGTGGATTCGATTAGGGGGGAACAACAAGGATTGTTGAGCTAATCCCTTCAAAAATTCATCAACAGCCAGCGCTGAGTTCTGGCCTCGCTTATCCAGAAGAAAATTAGGATTGGTAGGCAGGCCCGTGGTGTGAGTCAAGATGGACTTGATGTTGATTTCTTCAATAGCATACCCATTTGTTTTGATTGCTCTAAGCTCAGGAATAATTTCAACTACAGGAGTATCTAAAAGGATTTTTTGACGTTCTACTAGTTGCATCAGAGCGATGCTAGTAAATAGCTTCGTGATTGAAGCAATTCGATAATTTGTTGACTCGGTTGCTAAAGATTTTTTTTCAAAATCTGAAACTCCAAAACCTTTTGCATAAACAAGCTGTTGATTCTGAACGAGACTGACAGAAACTCCTCGTAATGCTTGATCATTCATCAAGGTAGTAAGCCAGACTTCAAATAGTCTAATCCTTGATTGCAGCAACTCATTGGACTGGGCGTATGTAGGAGTAGAGCCGAAAACAATGGTTCCAATGAGAATAAATTCTATGATTTTTCTCACACTTCGCTCAATGATTACTAAAATCATAATCAAAAATCTGAATGGAAATCTACATTGAATCAAAAAATTATACTTCAAAAGCAAGTCTGACGATTTTCCAAATGGTAGTTTTTGAAAAGTGACACCGGCTGAGCAGGTCCGTTTGAGCCATTAAGATTCGAGCTTTCGCCATTTATCACGGTAGTGTTCCGCTCTACTGACATAATGGGCACTTGACTGACGAATCTGCCCAAGAATCCCGGGCCCATAAGTTTTCTTCACCTTGGCTGGTGAACCAGCTACTAGCGAAAACGGAGGAATTTCAGTTCCTTCCAGCAATAGACTTCCCGCTCCAACGATACTTCCCTCTCCGATTCGCACATCGTTCATCAGAATAGCTCCCATCCCAATCAGACAGTCATCTCCAATCCTACAGCCATGTAAAATGCAGCGGTGCCCAATTGTGACTCGGGCACCAACCTCTAAAGGACAGCCTGGATCGACGTGACAGATGGTCGCATCTTGTACGTTTGTCTCTTCGCCGATCACGATTTGATCAGAATCTCCTCTCAGTACACTTTGAAACCAAACAGAGCTCTTGGCCGCTATCTGTACATTGCCAATGATTTGTGCACTCTCTGCAACATAAGTGCTG
>DPLM01000063.1:0-158 GCA_003541985.1 Deltaproteobacteria bacterium
TTCCAGGTTTTCCAACATTGTTTAAGGCATCAACGGTATGATTAACAGGCTCAATACAGACAAAATTTGCGTCAACTGAGGGACTGTAGATTTGTAGACAACGTAGTGGGTCTGCCGATTTTACATGCACCTTTAAACCATGTTGGGGCCTAATCAAT
>DPLM01000063.1:495-4603 GCA_003541985.1 Deltaproteobacteria bacterium
CAGCTATTCCATCCCAGCCAGTATAGGCATTGTTCAGCAAACCATGAGGGAAGCCACTTCTCTCACGAAAATCGCTAGATGGCCCAAAGCCTGGAATCACATGTTCTGTGGGGAGATGCTGTGAATCTTCCAACCAGCAGCCAACGGCGTTGAACTGCAGTTGGCTATCCTCTTCCCTTGCCAGCCAGGGATGAAATCCAATACCATAGGGTAGTGTCTCTTCAGCTTGGTTGATCACATCCAATTCCATGCTCAAAATCCCCTCCTCCAATTTATAACGTAGTTGCGCTGAGTATCGGAAACGACTCGGCCCCTCACTTTGTAAAGTTAAGTAGACCTCATCCTCTGCAACTCTGATGATTTGCCAAGGTTCTTGAAACGCGTTGCCATGAATGGGAAAGGGTTCACCAACTATATTGGGGGATAATTTGAGCTGTCCGAGGGGTGTTTTGAATCCTCCACCTGAGATACGATTCGCAAAAGGTAGCAGTACGTTGCAGCCCAAACTGAAGGGTCCTGATCGCTGAAATGAATTCCCAGGCCTCAGAATTGGGATCCAGCCCTGAGGGCCCTTAAAATCATAGTCAACTAAGGCACCACCCACCATGGGATCAATTACCAATTTACCTTGGCTATCGTTGAGAACAATTCGTTTTTGATTTTGCATTTGTCCACTGACTGTAGCTTTTTTGACCTAAAGTCTTATTTAAGATACCTCAATCACAAACTAGCTTTATACTATTTAATGATTAAATTTTTGTTTGTCCTTAGAACCCAAATCGAAAACTAGCAAACCAATGGAGTCATCCATTGTTTACCACACTATTTAGCTTTTTAGGGAGAACAGTTTAGATGCATTTGACCCCATGATATCATCTCTTTCTTCTGGATTAACATTCATTTTATGGGCGTAATTTACCATGGAATCCATCTCAATCCAGGGATGGTCTGTAGCAAACATTAAATTCTTAGATCCAACAAATGCTTTAGCAAATTCGATAGCCTCATCAGATGGACTTACCAAATCAAAATAAATGTTCTTGAAATAACTTTTGATCTCTTTTTTCATGTTAGTATTGCCTCTTTTCTTAACTTCAATTTGTTCTTGAATCCGTCCCATGATGTAAGGGAGAATTCCACCCAAATGTGGTTGAACTATCTTTAGCTCAGGATACTTGTCAAGTGTTCCACTGAGAATGAGTCTCATCAATGCAATAGAAGTATCGACCATAAAACCCATCATTGGGATCAAGCTGTAGTCTTTGATGACATCGCCCCATGCCGGAACTGTAGGATGTAAAACCAGGGGAATTTCTCTAGCTTCTAGTTGAGCATAAAATTCAAAAAATTCCGGATCATCTAGGTTTTTTTCATTGATATGCGAGCTGACAAAAGCACCTTTGAAAAGATTACTTTTTTGCAAACAACGATTTAACTCAGAAATTGAATTTGTGGGATTATTGATCGCAATGTTAGCAAGCCCAAAGAATTTTTTAGGGTATTTGTTGCAGAGGCTCTCAATGTAATCATTACAGATTTGGGAGCCTACCAATCGGAGTTCTTCATCCAATAAATCTGGAGTGGGTATATTCACACTGATCAGTCCTGCATCAATCTTGGATTTCTCCATTTTTTCAAGGATCAAGTCTGGCTCATATTTTTCCAAATCTATGTAAAACGTATACATGCCATTAAAATAATCGACTGCGTATTTATTTTCTGTAATCTTTGTACCCCTTACTTTGGATTTACTTTTACAGAGTAACTCAGCATAGTCTTTTGGAAAAACATGAGACTGTACATCCACAACTTTTATTTCCATAAAAGATTCCTTTTTAACTTTTACTAGTTAGATTTATTTTCAAATATTAAATATAGGTTGGAGACATGAAATACAAAATTCTTGGAAAGACGGGCTTTGAAGTAAGTGTTATTTCCATGGGTTGTTGGGGCATCGGCGGCCAATGGGGTCCGATAGAGGAAAACCAGGCCATCCAGACGGTTGATGCTGCCTTTGATGCAGGTGTTAATCTATTTGATACTGCAGACTCCTATGGACTTGGTCAAAGTGAGTTCTACACCGGCAAGGCATTGAAGAACAAGCGTGATCAGGTCTTTATTGCCACAAAGGTTGGGAATTGGGCCCGACGAATCGGTGACCCTGTTGGCTTGAAAAGTATTCACAGCATTATCAATTGTTGCCACGCCAGTTTATATCGGCTGGGAACAGACTACATCGATCTCTATCAATGTCATGTGGGCACTCCAGAAAATCCTGAAATTTTTTTAGAAGCTTTTGAGCTATTAAAGCAACAGGGGAAGATTCGCCACTACGCGATTTCCACTAACGACATGTCTTCTCTCAAAGCGATCAATGTGGATGGTAACTGTGCGGCTTGTCAGATCGACTACTCCATTTTAAGCCGGAGCGCTGAAAAGGACATCCTACCTTACTGCTTAGAAAACAATATTGGTGTGCTGTTACGGGGCCCAATCGCTCAGGGTTTGCTCGTGGATAAGTTCTCTGCAGAGACCCGCTTTACGGATTCTGTAAGGCTGAAATGGAATCCGGGTGGGGATCAACATGAAAAATTCTTGAAAGAACTTGGTCGAGTCAGTCAACTCCGACAATTCGTGACTCCAGAGAAAAGCATGCTTGACTTGGCGCTGCAGTTTGTCTTAGCCAATCCGGCGGTCACCTGCCCCATTCCAGGGATGAAATCACCTGAGCAGGCAAGACTGAATGTAGTAGCAGCTGACCAGGACTTAGACGCAGATACTCTCAGAAAAATTGATGAAATCTGTCCGCCAAGCGTTTGATACGATCCGTTCAAAAGCTTTTCTGACGCAGGATTTCATTGCGAGTGTCCCTGCTCATAGGAGAGACGCTTTTTAGCCAGAATTCTTCGTAGGATTCTGGTGCCAGTTGCTGCCAGAGATAGAAAGGAAGGATCAAGCAGATGAAGACAAGGGCAACTAACCATAGGGCTCGCAACAGGTCACGCAAAGCAAACTCTCTGATGAGAAGATCGCTGGAAGAATTTCAAGCGACTTTAGGCTTGAATCAGCAGATTGCCTCAATCAAGTAGGGGCCAGGTGTGGAGAGTCCATAACTCATCGCCCGATGAAGTTCTTCAGCTGTTTCCACACGTACACCTTCCACCCCCATTCCACAGGCCATTTCCACCCAATTCAAATTGGGATTCTCCAAGTCAAACAGGCGTCGTGTATTCTTTCCAGGTTGCGCTCCGACGTTACGAAGTTCCCCATGAAGAATGGCATAGCTCCGATTAGCGTAGATCACTGTTGTGACATTGAGTTGCTCCCGAGCCTGCGTCCAAAGTGACTGTAGAGTATACATCGCACTGCCATCCCCAGATAGACTAAGCACAGGACGATCCCGACAGGCTACTGCAGCGCCTGTTGCTAAAGGCATTCCCTGACCGATAGATCCACCTGTAATAAAGAGCCAGTCATGTGGCGGGCATCCCTTGGTAAAATCCAACAGATTACGACCCATGCTGATTGACTCATCACTGACGATCACGCCTTCAGGAAGCACGTTTGCCACTACAGCAGAGATCGTATCACTATCTAGCTTGCCAGACGGCATTTTCGGTAAATCAGGAGATTGGCGTTGGATTTCCGCATTCTCTGCCCCCAGCATCACAGCAAGTTCAATCAAGGCCTGTGGACCATCTTCGGCAACCGTGGCAAGTGTATGAATCTGGCAATCCTTGGCCAGCAAAAGACTAGGCTTGTTAGGATAGGCAAAAAAAGCAACTGGTGATTTAGTGTTCACCAGAATGGCGTGCTTGAAGCGCTTGGTTGCTTCAAGAGCAACATCGACCACGTAAGGCATTCGAGGAACATGAACGCGTCCTGCCCCTCTTTGAGTGCGTGCAGTAGCAAACTCTGTAATCAGTCCGACGTCACAGCGGCTTGCCAACTTGCCTGCCCACTCCAGTGAAGATTCTCGCAAGGTCTTTCCACCTAACAGGATCAAGACGTCTTCTTCTTCACGAATGACACGTGCACATTGTTCAAGTGCTTTCCTGGATACTTTCTTGGGAGCAGTGATGGCAGGAATCGGCGGGGCTTTCTTAAA
>DPLM01000063.1:4911-5566 GCA_003541985.1 Deltaproteobacteria bacterium
ATGGCAGGAATCGGCGGGACTTTCTTAAATTCACCTGCCTCCTGCCAGGCAGCATCAGCGGGAAGAATCAATGATGCGATACAGCCTGGAGCCCTTTGTGATTCTGCTATGGCCTGAGCAGTGGTAGTGGCTACCTCTGAGGGAACACGAGCGGTCATCACCCAATCTGACATAGGCCGAGCGATCCCCTCGATATCTGCGTTCAAAGGTGCGTCATGCTCGATGTGATAGGTGGCATGTTCCCCAATGACGTTAACCATTGGTGTGCGCGCTTTTCGGGCATTGTGAATATTGGACAGCCCATTTGCTAATCCAGGACCTGTGTGTAACAGGGTGGCGGCTGGTTCGTCCTTCATCCTCGCGTAGCCATCTGCAGCCCCTGTTACCACCCCCTCGAAAAGTCCCAATACGCATTCCAGGCCCTCCACACGATCCAAGGCAGCACAAAAGTGCATTTCTGAAGTACCCGGATTCGCAAAGCACACTTTGATGCCCCCAGCAACTAGAGTTCGGATCAGTTGTTCAGCACCATTCATGAGGATCTCCCGCTCGATTAATCAGAAAGATAAAGTCGCAAAACCTGCTTACGCAAAATTGGGTCAGAGAATCGATAGACTGCTCGGTCCAAAAAATAGTGAACAAATCCACTCGCAAA
>DPLM01000151.1 GCA_003541985.1 Deltaproteobacteria bacterium
GCAAACCAGATAACAGCCACGCCACAAGCCGCAAATAGAGTGGGCTTGCCACCCAGTTTCCAGTCTGCTGCTAGCAGGTTGGATTTGAAGCGCTTGCCGCAGTGGGGACAGGATCTCGCTAAGTAGGTGAGTTTTCCTCCACATTCATCACAGTTGAAGATTCCCATCACTCCTTTCAAATTGGTTTTGCAGAAGACCCTTGAATTTCACAGCCGCTTCATCCGGTTTCATCGGGAAAAGCCTTAGGCTCTTGAATTCAGTGGCAAATCAAGGATTTCGTGCAGGTTGCGGACGGTGCGCCATGCTGCTAGTTCCAGTTCGCCTTCCGGGTTATAGTGGACTCCGCGCCAGCCAACATTCTGGGCACCCTCGACATCGCTCTGCCAACTGTCCCCGATCATCACAACATCCTCTGATTCCGATAGACCTGCAGCAGCTGCGGCCTTGTGGAAGGCATTGGGATGAGGCTTCTTCACACCCAACTCTTCGCTGGTGTACATCGCTTCGAAAAAAGGAGACAGCCCACAGCATTGAAGTTTGATGCGCTGTACCTCTTCAAAACCATTCGTCAAGATCCACATCTGGTGACCACGCCGCTGCAATTCCTCCAGCAGGGGCAGGGTGCCATCGATCAGACCTGTCTGCTGTGGAGATTGCTGGATGTAGTGTGAGTCCAGGTCCTTTGCCAATTCTGACGGAGCCGTGCTACCGATTGTCTGCAAGGCCATCTCAAAACGGGCTGAACGCAGGGTGATTTTGTCCATTCGTCCTTGACGGTACTCTTCCCAACACCAGTCGTTTATACGCTCGAATACGCAGATCCACTCGGAAAAGTCGGTCACACCCACATCGTGCAGGGCGAAGGCCTCATAACCCTCACGTAGCGTCTTGTGAGAGTTGCTGACAAAGTCCCACAGGGTGTGGTCAAGATCAAAGAAGAGTGGAACCATTCCCATCGGCATCAAGGTCTCAGTTGGTTTTGCAAAAGTAGTCTTTTCAGTAGTTCATTTTGATGCTGGAATCGTCACTTTCCCCTGAGTAATCAGCACCTGGACATCTTGCTGGATCGCTTCGAGACTGGAGTAGCGTGAATAGTATCCCAAACGCTGACGACTCTTTTCGATCGAGTGGCAGGAACTGCGGATCACGTGTCCACGAGAAGCGGCAGCGTCCTGCTCACCCATACCACCTAACCATTCATCGACATGCTGGAACGAGAGTCTTGGTTGCTGGCCAAACCAGTGATACATCGCCTCTGCGTAGCCCTTAAGTGTAAGCACCTGCTCGGAGACAGTGTTGAATGCTTCCCCGATTGTCACCTGTCGATAGTGAATGGCGCAAAGAATCCAACGAGCGACGTCGTCTGCATGAACATGGTGCATCATCTCCAGCCCCAAGTTGGGCAACACCAGTTCCTCTCCGCGAGCAATTTTTGAGAACACCTCTGGATTCAGATTCCCCAGCGGATTGATCGGTAACCAGCCTTCCCTGACGATGTGAACAGGTCGGAAGCTCGCTGCCGGAAAGCCTCTGCGACGCGCCTGTTCCCCCCGGCCAGGCTTCCATTTCTGCTTTGTTTCGTCCATAGGGTTCAATCGGATTCGGCAAATCTGCTTCCGTCGATGGAATTGTAGTGAAGCTCCCATAGACCCAAATCGTACTGCAGAAGAGGTAGTGATCAATCTTCCCGTGAAGTGCTTCAACAAGCTGCTGCATGCTAGGCAGATTGAAGGAAATCATGTCCACCACGATATCTGGTCGCAGGGCTGCGATCTTTGTCCCAAACTCGCCCTTGGCTTCCTCAGCGGTACGATCCAGGATCACACTTTCTACTTTCTCCCAAGTGGAGTGGGCACGATAGGAGACTGAAATCCCACGGCTCACGTTGACGACCTCGTGTCCCATTGTAAACAGAGTAGGTACGAGATAACTACCTACGTGACCACTGCCGCCAATGATGATAATGCGAGACATTTTTCACTCCTCCCTGCTTTCGCATGTCGGATGTCTGGATACAAGCTTTTCAACAGGCATCCAACGAATTTCCTGTGCTAACAGCGACTTTTACTTCTAGCAACATCCTATGAACTGTCCACTCCTTGTACTCGTTTAGCGTTTCACAAGCAATGGAAACACAGACGTTTTCTGTTTCTGCTCTTGGTGCTATGCTAATCTATATTCGTTTTATTGTCTTTGTAACCCATCACAGAAGCAGAATTTATGAGAGCAGAAGTCAAATGGGTGGAAGAATTAAAATTTGTTGCAGAGTCAGGAACCGGGCACTCCGTGGTGCTCGACACTCCAGATTCCAACAAGGGTCCCAGTCCAATGGAGATGCTACCGACGGTGATGAAAGGCTGCACAGGCATTGATGTGATCAGTATTCTGAAGAAAGCCCGCCAAACAGTTCGGGACTGCCTTGTTCAGATAGAAGCTGAGCGAGAAGACGACTACCCTCGGATCTTTCGCAAAATCCACCTGCACTTCATCCTGAGTGGTACCAATCTTAGTGAGCACCAAGTACAACGAGCCATTCAGCTATCCCAGGAAACGTATTGTGCAGCCTCAATCATCATGGGATACTCCGGTGCAGAGGTAACGCATTCATATGAAATCATGGCTGAATCCCAAGAAGACAAGGCATCGTGATTTTGGAAAGTGAATGAGATCATACTACATCAATTGCCAGCACTATCCTCGTTCATTTCTCTGATATTTTCACCGAAGAGGGTAAAGCAGATTCTTGACGATTCATTATCTGCCCCTTCTGGAAATCTTGTTTAAATTTCCAACCTCAAACCATAAGTTCGACATTCTTGTTAAATTCTGGATGTCAACTTGCAAAAAAATCACTATCTTAGTGCTTCTCAGATAAGTTAACCAACGGCTCCTGGCTCACGCTTTCCTCATCTTCTGGAGAACGATTCAGATGTTCAGTACCGGACTCAAGTTAATGGTTGTGGGCATGTTGACGGTGTTTCTCTTTCTGCTGTTGATGATTGCTTTCATCAAGCTGATTGAGATCCTGAACCGATCACGTACCCAGCAGGAAGCCGAGCGACAGCGGCGTCCCTCAAAGAAACCAACGCCTCAGGAACCCCAAGTCCCGACCGTTGTCCTGGCCGCGGCAATTGCTGCGTACGAAGCCGAGCGACAGCAACTGATCAACACCTAATCAACAACCAATCATGGCAAAAAAACGCATTGAATTCATGGACACGTCCTTCCGCGATGGTTTTCAGTCCGTGTTTGGTGCACGTGTGGCGACAAAGGACTTCCTGCCCGCGCTGGAAGCTGCAGTAGAAGCTGGAACTGCCCACTTCGAAGCTGGAGGTGGCGCACGTTTCCAGAGTCTCTTTTTCTACTGCAACGAATCTGCATTCGACATGATGGATGCCTTCCGCAAGACAGTTGGCCCCGAAGCCAATCTACAAACACTTGCCCGGGGTATCAATGTTGTTGCCTTGAACCAGCAACCACGGGACATGATTGATCTGCATGCGAGGATGTTCAAGAAGCACGGAATCACTACCATCCGGAACTTCGATGCCCTGAATGATCTGCGCAACCTGCGTTACTCCGGAGAACGGATCACCGCTGCCGGTTTGCACCACCAAATCGTGATCACCATCATGGATTTGCCTCCAGGTTGTGAAGGTGCTCACCGTGCAGAAGATTACACCAAACTGCTGCAGAACATCCTGGACTCCGACATTCCCTTCGATTCGATTTCGTTCAAAGACTCAACTGGAACCGCTCATCCACGTAAGATCTACGACACTATCAAAACAGCCCGCAAGATTGTACCGGCAGACATGGTGCTACACCTGCACACTCACGACACCGCAGGGATCGGTATCAACCAGTACATGGCAGCCATCGAGGCTGGGATCAATCGAATTGATCTGGCGATGAGCCCTGTTAGCGGTGGAACAGCCCAACCCGACATCCTCACAATGTGGCATACTATGAAGGGCACCAATTACACGCTGGATATCGACCCACTCAAGTATGTCAAGGCCCAGGAGGTCTTTGAGGATGCGATGCACGATTACTTCATTCCACCCGAATCCCGGATGGTCTCACCACTGATCCCCTTCTCACCAATGCCAGGTGGAGCACTGACCGCCAACACGATGATGATGCGGGATACCGGTACGCTGCACCTCTACCCCCAGGTGATCAAGGAGATGGAGGAAGTCATTCGGCTGGGAGGCTTCGGTACCTCGGTCACTCCAGTTTCCCAGTTCTATTTCCAACAAGCCTACCTCAACGCTACTCAGGGACGCTGGAAGAAGCTCAATCCACAGTATGGGAACATGGTCCTCGGCTACTTCGGCAAAACTCCGGTACCACCCGATCCAGAGATCATTAAGCTGGCCTCCGAGCAACTGAACAAACCTGTATTCGATGGTGATCCACTGGATATCTTCGAGGACGGCCGACCGGCAGCCGAGAAGAAGCTGCAGGAACATGGTCTGCCAATCAATGATGAGAATGTCTTTATTGTCTCCAGCTGCGAAAGCAAAGGAATCGACTTCCTGCAGGGCAAGGCTAAAGAAAACATCCGCCGCAAGAGCGTAGAAGAAGCCAAGGCCCAGAAGGCCAAGGTCTCTGTACTAACTGCACCGCCAGCAGCAATGGGTCCACGTGACTACACGATCACCGTTGATGGCAAGGCCTATCAGGTTCATGTCGCAGAGGGAGGGGCCACCTCCGTTGTGCAAACGGCCAGTCCGGTACCTACCACGCAACCTGCAACAACTCCTACTACCAGCACTTCTAGCCAAGTGGTTGAAGCACCGACTCCTGGTAACATTCTGCGCTTTGAGGTCAAGGTAGGCGATCAGATCAGTGAAAACCAAACGCTGCTGGTGATGGAAGCGATGAAGATGGAGTCAGAGGTCAAGTCTCCTTCTACCGGTAAGATCTCGGAATTGCACGTATCCGCTGGAGACACAGTACAAGCGGGTGAGCCCTTGCTGACGATCTCTAACTGAAAATGCTCTTTTCCCCAACAATTCCATTATGAAAACAGGGATGCTGAGCTACCAACGATTCTCCCGATTGTGGTTCCTACCGATCAGTCTTTTGCTGCTCTGGCTGCTGGTGTTGCCGCGTGTTGCTAGCGCACAGACCGATCCAAATCAAGTCACCATCTCCGCCCGAGGCAAACTGCAGGCGCTGGAAGTCCGGGTCAAGCAGGGTGATAACGTAGTGGCTGGTGATATCCTCGCCGTGATGAAGCAAGCCGATGGTGGCAAGCTCACTCTACGGGCCGGTGCTTCAGGTGTCCTGCGCGAGTGGAAACCTTCACCGTACCTCTACTTCGAAGACAAGGAATCACTGGGGGTGTTGGAAATTCAACCCCTGCTCATCGAGTCTGGAGAGGCTGCCCCTGCCATTAACAAAGAACCAACGCTCAGTGGCATGCTGAAAGAGCTTCACAACTCTACAGGGGTTACTAAGATTTTTCAGGGACAGGACTTGGATTGGTCAGAAGGGATCGGTCGGCTCCTGATGATCTTAATTGGCACGGGATTGCTCTATTTGGGCATCAACCGGAAGTTTGAACCTCTGCTGCTGGTACCGATTGGTTTTGGTACAATCCTGACAAACATTCCCGGAGCCGGGATGGGGGAGCCAGGAGGACTGCTCTACTACGTCTATGAAATGGGCATCACCACCGGGATCTTTCCGCTGCTGATCTTCATGGGAGTCGGAGCGATGACCGACTTCGGGCCGATGCTCGCCAATCCCCGGACCGCCTTGCTGGGAGCTGCCGCCCAGTTCGGCATCTTCGCCACCCTGCTTGGTGCACTGGCTTTGAATTCGATTCCCGGCATTGATTTCAGCCTGCGAGATGCAGCCTCGATTGGCATCATTGGAGGAGCAGACGGACCGACCGCGATTTTCCTCTCCAGTCAGCTTTCGCCACGGCTGTTGGGCTCCATTGCGATTGCCGCCTATTCCTACATGGCCCTGGTTCCCCTAATTCAGCCACCGATCATGAAGCTGCTAACGACCGAGGAAGAGCGCCGGATGGTAATGAAGCAGCTACGCTACGTCTCTCGTCGGGAGAAGATCCTCTTTCCATTGCTGGTGTTGATTCTCTGTGCTGCGCTACTCCCCTCCGCTGCACCGCTAATTGGCATGTTCATGCTAGGTAATTTGGCTCGGGAATGTGGGGTAGTGGATCGACTATCTGACACTATGCAGAACGCACTGATCAACACCGTCACGATCTTCCTAGGACTCGGTGTGGGCAGCAAGCTATTGGCAACTCGATTTCTGAATTTGGAAACCGTTGGTATCCTGATCCTCGGGATGATTGCTTTCGGCATTGGTACTGCGACAGGAGTACTGATGGCCAAGCTGATGAACCGCCTCTCTGAGGCTCCGATCAACCCCCTGATTGGGGCAGCAGGAGTCTCAGCCGTGCCGATGGCTGCTCGAGTTGTCAACCAAGTTGGCTTGCAGTCCAACTCACAGAATCACTTGTTGATGCATGCTATGGGGCCCAATGTATCCGGAGTGATTGGTTCTGCTGTTGCTGCTGGTGTGCTGCTCTCCATGCTTTGAACATCTGTTATGCTGCCGAGAACAATTCCATGCCTCCTGCTTTCCTAACTTCTCAACCAGACGCAAACAGCCTACGTGTTTCCCTGCAAAGTGGTGCTTGCAATGCGGAGAGCGTATGTGAAGAATTACTGACAGAAGTCGATACCCGTGATCCCCAACTCCAAGCCTTTACCTGGCTGGAACCCGAGCACATTCGCCAACAAGCTCAACAGCTAGACGCTCAGTTTGCCCGGAGTGGTCCTGTTGGACCAGCTCACGGGTTGCCGCTGGCCTTCAAGGACATCATTGACACCGCAGGGATTCCCACTGAGAACGGCACAGTACTGGATGCAGGTCGGATTCCGACTCGTCAGGCAGCTGTTGTTGAACGCTGGCTGGCAGCTGGTGGTGTGCTCTTTGGCAAGACGGTTACAACAGAGCTGGCTTTCATGTGCCCAGCCCAAACCGCCAATCCACATGGTGCAAACTTCACTCCCGGGGGTTCTTCAGCTGGTTCGGCAGCAGCAGTGGCAGCAGGGATGGTCCCCGTTGCGCTGGGTAGCCAAACTGGAGGTTCCGTGATTCGACCGGCTGCCTACTGTGGAGTCTTTGGCTTCAAGCCTACCTTTAACCTGCTACCCACGCACGGCGTGTTGATGCAGTCACATACACTAGACACGCTTGGAGTTTTTGCTCGTTCCGTGGCAGATCTCGCTCTTGTTACCGATTTATTGTGGCAGGAGCCTGTGCCGGGAGCCCAGCCAACGCTCTCGCTGCTGGAAAGCTACCAACAGCCTTTTGTCGGTGCTCCTCGCTTTGGTTTTGTCACCCTTCCTTACTGGGAACGGGCCTCTGCACAGACCCTCAGCAAGCTGGAGCAGCTCCGATCATCTCTGGGAAATCAAGCTGTCAACCTAAACCTTCCACCCGCCTTCCAGGATTCGACCTGGCAACGGGAAACGCTCAACTTTGTGGAAATGGTGCATCACTACGGACACTACGCTGAGCGGGGACAGGCTTCCTTGAGTTCACAGGTGCAAGGAGCGATGGAACAGGGAGGACAACGTACAGCCGTCGAATATCTAGCCGCTCTTGCCAGTCGAGAAGTTCTCAACCGCGCACTAGAGCCCCTCTTTGCGGTGGCTGATGTACTGGTGATGCCTTCGGCTCCGAATTATGCACCCCAAGACCGCAACACTACTGGAGATCCCGTCTTCAACGGAATTTGGACCCTCTGCGGCACCCCCTCGTTGACTCTTCCTCTCTTTCAGGCAGGAAATGGCATGCCAATCGGGATGCAGTTAGTTGCCCCGCGTGGAGCTGATGCTCGGCTGCTACGTGTCGCCCAGTGGCTCTGGGAGCAACAAGGTTGATTATCTTGCTGAGGTAGCACTTCTGATGTTCTTCTAAATTCAGCGAGTTTTGGATTGTTCATAACTTGCTGTTTAAGGCTCTACCTCTTGGGAAGCTGCTAACATATTTGATCAAAAGCCATCGGCATGACGATAAATTTATCTTCAGTTGTCGAGAAGTAAAATGAATCTAATTCACAAACTTCAACCTCAGATCGAAAAAATTAAGACAATAAACCGTAGGTTGGGCTTTGAAATGTCATGTGATCTAGAAGTGGCAAATCTATGTGCCATAGTGGCTAGAGGATGCCACAGAAACTGGCTAGAGCTTGGCACAGGTACAGGACTTTCCACCCTGTTTTTAGCCGAAGTACTGGAAGCAGGTCGATTAGATACTGTTAATGTTAATGAAGAGTACTCCAAAGCAGCTCAATCAGTCATTGGTCCAAAGCAAGCTTACAATTTATCGTTGAGGATGGTGGAGATTTTTTGAGCTCTTGTAAGCCTCAAGCATACAACTTTATTTTTGCTGACGCTTGACCCGGTAAGTACAACCACCTACATTTAGCACTGAACACATTAGTGGTTGGTGGCCTCTACTTCATTGATAATTTACTACCCCAGAGTAATTGGCCAAATCATCACCAATTAAAAGTTGATGCTCTCCTATCCTTTTTCAATCAGCTAGACTCCGTTGCTATAAGCCATCTGCATTGGGGTTCCAGTTGTGCTGTCATCACTAAGCTCAAAGAAGATACTTTTGCAACGGAGTTGACAGCACGAGAAGACTACAAATTCTTATTTTCAGAAGAGACTTTTTAAAAAATTAGTGAAATTAGACTACCTCAATTCGCAGCAATTGAGCTACCTGTCGCATTTTTTCCGGTGGACCAATCAGAAACAGTTCGTCATCTGCTTGAAGGATTGTTTCGCCTGACAAATCCAGCAGCATTTTCCCCTGTCGGCGAAGAGCCACCAGGCTCAATCCATGCTCTGCACGAAGATGGATTTTCTGTAGTGACTGGCCAGTCCAGGAGCAGGCAGCACCCAGCAGCAAGGTCGTTACTTGAATTTCTGGATGAAGGTTGGGTTCCTGGCAAACCTCAGTGGTTTCAGGAAGGGCTTCCTGACGCAATAGGTCATAATTCCCCGAGCGCATTTCCTCGACGAGATGATCGATCTCTGGACGAGGTACGAGGTACTGAGTCAATACTCGATCAAAGATCTCCAGCGCCGTCTCAAATTCTTCAGGAACAACCTCATTGGCACCCAGGCGGCGTAGCTCTTCCACCTCGCGCACATAACGAGTTCGAGCAATCAGGTAAACACTTGGATTGAGTTCTCTGACTGCTGAAACGATCCGTCGAGTTGCCGTTGCTTCCGCAATCACCACCACAACCGTTCTTGCCTGCCGAATTCCTACTCGGTTCAACACCGCTTTCTGGGTAGCATCACCATAAACTAGCGGTTCACCTAGGGCCTGCTCACTACAAACCGTATCGGGGTTGGTTTCCAAAACTACATAGGGTACATGTGCTCGTTTGGCAGCTCGAGCCACGTTGCGCCCATTGATGCCATAACCCACAATCACTAGGTGATCCTGCAGATCATAGCGAGAAGAACGAATCTGTAGACGTAGGCCCTTGTAAAGCCCAGCTCGCAAACGTCGAGGCCAGGGCAGATGTAGCAGGGACTGCGTTAATTGAGGGGCTCCAGCAATCAGGAAAGAGGTGAGCATCATTGTCAGGACGATCACGGTCAGGAATAGTTGTTCATTGTCCGGACTCAATAACTGGAAGCGGCTACCCGTTGTGTTGAGCACAAAGGCGAACTCACCCACCTGACACAAACCAAATCCCGCAATCCAAGAAGTACGGAGTGGCATTCCCAATAGAATCGCCACCACCAAAATTATGAACAACTTGAAGACTAAGACAGCCAGCAAGACAGCCAGCACCAGCCCAAGATGTTCCCAGAGATAACCAATATCCAGCAGCATGCCGGCGGAAACAAAGAAAATGCTGGTGAAAATTTCCCGGAACGGCAAAACATGCTCAAAGGCTTCGTGACTGTACTCAGACTCTGAAATCACCAAACCCGCCAAAAAGGCACCCAGTGCCAAGGAAATACCAACCTGTGAGAATCCCCAGGCTACCGCAAAGCAGATGCTGACAATGCTCAATAGGAACAATTCTGGACTGCGGGTACTGACCACCCGGTGCAATATCCAGGGGAGAACGTACTGAGATCCCAGCCAGATGAATAAAGGTAAACCAAGACCAATCAATAACAGGCGAAAAGCATCAAGGCTCGAGGTGTCGAGAACTTCTCCTCCCAACATTGGGGTCACCAGAATCATCAGCACCGCTGCAATATCCTGAAAAATGAGAACTCCCAGGGCTAGGCGTCCCTGCATTGTCTCTATCTCCCCACGTTCCTGGTAGAGTTTGAGCACGATGGCGGTACTGGACAACGATAACAGCATCCCAAGAAACCAAGCTTGTGTGGTTGCCCATCCCAGCAGGTAGTGCGTCACGGCAAAGGTTCCCAACATCGTCAGGCCAACCTGTAGTATCCCACCGACCAGGACGAGTATGCGAATCTGCCAGAGCTTCTTCAGGGAGAACTCAATTCCGATTGAGAAAAGCAGTAGGATGATACCAATCTCTGCCATCACTTCGACCAGATGTACCTCGTGAATTAGCCCGAAGCTTCTGGGGCCAACCAGCATCCCGGTAACCAGCAAACCTACCAGAATCGGCAACTTCACCTGTCGGCAGCCGTAGATTACCACCACCGACAGACTGAAAATGATTACAAGATCTCGCAACAAAGGAATTTCCATCCCAAAACAGCCAAAAACGTTGCAAAGGAGAAGGAAGAAGCCCTTGCTCAGAGCCTCTTGCAGGGCCTAGAAAACGCGAACGGACTGCGCTATGGCGTTATGGACTTTGGCTTGTGAGTCTTTGCTCGTTGCAGCAATTGTTGGGTTTGCTGAGAAGCCTGCTCTAGCAAGGAGGATTGATCTAGGGTTTGCAGGACATGATCTTCAAGCAGGATCTTCCCATTGACCATGACTGTGCAGACATCTGAGGCCTGAGCAGAGTAGACAAGCAACGCAATTGGGTCGTGGCGTGGAGCCAGATGTGGTTGGGATGTGTCGATCATGATCAGGTCCGCCTGCTTTCCAACTTCCAGCGATCCGATCTGGTGATCTAATCCTAGAGCCTGAGCACCGCGAATCGTAGCCATTCTTAGGACCTCTGAAGCAGGGAGAGCCTTGGCATCGTGATTTTTCCACTTCTGGAGCAAGGCTGCCAAGTGCATTTCCTCAAACAGATTAAGATTGTTGTTGCTGGCAGCTCCATCCGTTCCCAAGCAAACATTCACTCCCTGATGTAATAGAGACTGGATGGGAGCAATACCATTGGCTAGCTTGAGGTTACTGCTCGGATTGTGGGCAATGCTCACCTTTCCTTCCCGTAGCAAGTGCTGATCCTGCTCATCCACATAGATTCCATGAGCCGCCACTACGGGAACCCCAAAACAACCAAGATCAGCCAATAATTGCACTGGGGTTTTGCCATGCTGCTGTCGACAGTTCTCCACCTCTTGCTCTGTTTCACAGAGATGCGTGTGCCATCCGCATTGCAGCCGCAAGGATTCCTGCAGAATTTCACGCAAGTAACCCGGACTGCAGAGATAGATTGAGTGGGGTCCCATTGCAACACAGATCCGGCCTTCTGCTTGGCCATCCCAGTGTTGATGCAGTTCAACCGCATCACGGAGCATTTGTTCACCCTGACCAGCATTATCGAACAATGTTTCACAAAGGCAGGCTCTTACACCAGCAGTTTCCACCTCTTCAGCAACCTGATCTAGGTGGAAATACATATCATGAAAACAGGTCGTTCCACCTCTGATCAATTCTGCTAAACCCAGACGGGCACCGATTCGTACGTCCTCTAGAGTCAGGTGATCTTCCAGCGGCTTGATTCGTTCCATCAACCAAGGCCAGAAATCCAGATCGTCCGCATAGTTGCGCATCAACGTCATCGATAAATGCGTGTGGCTATTGACTAACCCAGGCAGCACGATGCGGTCCTGTCCTTCAAGAATTCGGTCTGGCACAAAGTTTTCTGGGATTTTACCAATCGCAGCGATTTTATCATCAACAATCGCTAGGTCGGCCTGTTCTAACACCTCGTCTTTCGCATTGACGGTGACTAGGGTGGTTTTTCGTATCAGTAGCTTCATGAATTTCTCAGACTTGCCAGTTTGCCAGATAATCCTGCTGCTCTTGGGTCAGCGTATCAATCGAAACTCCTGCTGCTTTTAGTTTCAAACGGGCCACCTGCTCATCAATCTCCGTGGGCACCGGATGGCAGTCTGTGATCAGCCTACCCGCCTGCTGCACCACATAGCGTGCAGAAAGTGCTTGCAGGGCAAAACTGGTATCCATGATTTCCGCTGGGTGACCATCTCCACAGGCAATATTGACGATATTTCCACCTCCCAACAGATTTAGCCAATTGCCGTTTGAGAGGCGAAAGCCTTCGACATTAGTGCGCAACTCTCGACGCTCTGTCGACATTTCCGCCAGGCTCTCCACATCGATTTCTTCCCAGAAATGGCCCGCATTGGCCAGCAGGACGTTGCTCTTCAGCAAGGGGAAGTGCTCCCTGCGCAAGGCGTGACGCCCTCCGGTAACGGTTAATACGACATCAGCAATTGTACAGGCGTCTCTAAGTGGCAAGACCCGACAGCCATTCATCATGGCATCGGCTGCCTTGACAGGATCAACTTCACAAACCACTACGTTTGCACCTAATCCCTGGGCTCTCAGTGCACACCCTTTCCCGCACCAGCCATAACCGATGATCACCACTGTTTTACCAGCTAATACCAGGTTGGTGGAGCGCACCACTGCATCCCAGGCTGACTGCCCCGTGCCGTGTACATTATCGAAGAGGTACTTGCAACGTGCATCGTTGACCAGAATCACTGGGAAATGTAGTTGTCCAGCTCTGGCACGGGCTCTGGCACGGAGTACTCCAGAAGTTGTTTCTTCGCAAGCTCCAAGCATCTGTTTTCCGTGTTGCCGCTGCGACTCATGGAGTAGCTCGACTAGATCTCCTCCGTCGTCAATCATTACATGCGGTTGTAGCTCCAGCGCAATGCTCATGTATCGGCGCATCTCCTCCAGACTGGCACCATGACGAGCATAGACATGCAGTCCTTCTGCGGCGAGTGCGGCCACCACATCGTCTTTGGTTGATTCAGGATTACTACCTGTGACGGAAACCATTGCTCCACCGGCCCGAAGCACCAGCGCTAGGTAGGCAGTCTTGGCTTCCAGGTGAATACAAACCGTCACCCGCTTGCCCGCAAAAGGACGTTCCCGAGCAAATTGGTCCTCCAACTGATTCAGGATTGGCATGTTGCGTCGTACCCATGCAATCTTTTGCTGACCCTGACTGGCCAATTCTGGCGAAGAGATGATGTTGGACTGCATAATGATTTTTAGTATATTTATTCAATCAGAAATATGAGTAGTATTTTTGCCTTTTCCAAGGCCTGCAAAATGTTGAATGATTCTAGTTTGTGACTTGTCTTTTCAGTGCTTCCTTTACATATTCGTGCCGTTTTGGTCATTTTTGTTCGCTATCCAATCCCAGGTAGAGCCCCGCATGCCCAACTTCATCTCACTGGTCGATTTACTACCACTGATTCCGGAACTGACCCTGTTTCTGACCTTGGTAGTGGTCATGCTGGCAGATCTCTTTGTTCCGTCCAACCGTCGTAACGATGTACTCGTCAGCGTTTCACTGGGCGGGCTTGTACTGACCATGCTTGCTGAGTTGCAGTTGTACGGCTCTGGTTACACGGGTTTCTACGGTACTGTGGTAGCAGATAACTACTCGATCTTGCTAGAATTGGTATACCTGCTAATTGGACTGATGACCATCCTGCTCTCACGGCACTACATCACCGAGAACGAGATGAACTTCGGCGAATACTACGTCCTGCTGCTGAGTGCGTTGATTGGGATGATGCTGATGTCTTCAAGCCTGGAGTTATTGGTTATCTTCATCGGGCTCGAAATCATGTCGATTTCCAGCTACATTCTGGTTGGTATGAAACGCAAGATTCCTGAATCAGGTGAGGCTGCGCTAAAATACCTATTGTTGGGTGCTTTCTCCACCGGATTTCTGCTATATGGCATCTCACTGCTCTACGGCGCAACAGAAAGCACCTACCTCCCAGATATGCTGCAGCAACTACGCCTAGGAGCCGTGGAGACCCCGTTGGCTCTTGCAGGTATTGCTCTGCTGACTATAGGCCTGAGTTTCAAGGTAGCGATCGTTCCTTTTCACATGTGGACACCGGATGTTTACAGTGGCGCACCAACACCAGTCACCGGATTCATGTCTGCTGCTGCTAAAGCAGCAGGGTTTGCAATCATGATCCGTATTTTACTGGTTGGGATTCCCTTGGAGCAAGTCGAAGGCTGGGAAACCATCCTTGGTTGGCTTGCCGTACTCACGATGACCGTAGGCAATCTAGTTGCTTTGCAGCAACAAAACGTGAAGCGCATGCTAGCCTACTCTTCTATCGCACATGCTGGGTACATGATGGTAGCCGTTGCTGTAGGCACAACTGCTGCGATTGGCAGCGTTCTCTTTTACGCGCTGGCTTATGCGGTGGTTAGCACTGGTACTTTTGGCATTCTGGCTATTCGCAATCGTGGACGGATTCTAGAGACTTACGAAGACCTACACGGTTATGCGCGAACCAACCCAATGCTTGCACTAGGTATGAGCTTGATGATGCTCTCACTGATCGGCTTACCCCTGACGGGCGGCTTTGTTGGGAAATTAGGGATATTCGGGGCCGCGCTGGATGACGATTGGATTCTACTGACAGTCGTTGCGGTTCTCAACAGTGCACTTTCAATTTACTATTATCTGCGAGTCATTGCCTGCATGTATCTGCGAGTAGGCGAAGAAACCTCTACAGTCATAGAAACGCCACCACGGCTAGCCTATTTTGGAGTCGGTTTGACCGTCTTTGCCACGCTTTACTTGGGGATTTTCCCTAATGACTTTCTCGTACTCATCAACGAGTCCGTGAGGTCTTTACTCTGAGGTGTATATGCCAATCAGAGGTCGATATCTTGCATGCGGTGCCTATCAACCCAAGGGATTTAGCCTGATTGAGGTGATGACCGTTGTTGCGATCATTGGCATTCTTGCAACCCTGGCTTATCCCAGCCTGGAAGGCTATCTGCAACGGGCCAAGCAAAGCGAAGTCAAGACCAATTTAGCGACAATCTATGCGGCAGAAAAGCTCTATCATGCCAGTAATGGAAGCTACACTGATGACTTCGTAGTTCTTGGAGTCGGCATTGCGGACGATGCCATTTGTAGCTACGGCATCACGGCCACCGCCAGTACCTTCACCGCCACGGCAACTGCCAACCTGGATGACGATGCAACTGAAGACACCTGGACCATCAACCAAGATAAGCAATTGGTACAAACCACAGAAGACTTCACTGAATAATTTTTTATTTTTCCTACTCCTACCGCTACTGCTCTCTGGCTGTCTGGCCAAAACTGTCTACTACTCTGACCCGCCCAATTCCGCAGCACTATTACGTACGTCTGCCTTCTCGCTGGAACGTTTTACAGGACGCCAAGCTAATTTGTTTCGTGATATATTTATTCAAGAAATCTATCGAATTCCTAACTTCGACTATCTGGATGAAGTAAGCGAGACACAACGCGAATATACCGCCCTGGTTGCAGCAGAGGTTGAAATTTTTTCTGTCCGTGATGAAGAAGAGATTCGTGGGAACACCCGAATTAATCTACGACCACGCAATGTAATGATACAGGAGCCTGGTCAAGAGATTGTGGTTCCTCGACAGGCTTTTGAGTTTGAAGAAATTCCCTTTAGTGAACGGGCAATGCACCGCACCTTGGATTTGGAGATTCGCTTCTCCTTCCTGAACGCTGGGAGCCGACAAGAGTTGTATCAAGGAAATGAAAAGATCTCTTTTCAGCAGAGTTACGTGGGAGAGGCAGAAATTCTGGCGATGCCTCCTGCTGATAGAGAAATGGTAAGGCTTGGACGCTTACTTATGCAGCGTATGCTGGATCGTCTAAATCCTGTGCAAAAAAATCGTACTCTTGAGTTGGAGGTTGGCACTTCTCCCCTACCTTGGAGCGGTGATACCGTGGACTTGGGACATCCAGGAATCCTACAGGCTAACCGCTATGCTGTCAGTGGAGATTATGACCGTGCGCTGAAAGGCTGGAGTTACGTAGTCTTTGAGCCTGTGTCCTTTAGCGAATCCGAACGCTTCACCTTCGGTAGTGAACTCTACACACGATTACGTCAGGCAAGATTGCCGCAAAATACACTCAAAACTCTATTGCGCTTGTACGGAAAATCTTACTCACTAGAAGAAATAGACCCTGTGATGATCGCCCTGCTAGAACGCCAGGACTTTCAGCGCTACAGTGCGATCATCAAGTTTTACGCCCGCAACTCGCAGCCTCAAGATGGGCGGAATCTAGCAGCCGCACACTTCAACTTGGGCTCTATGTATCGTTTGCAGCAACGGTGGTCACTGGCAGCCTATCATTTTGCACAAGCCAACGCCTATCAGCCAGGAATCAAGTATGCACAAGCCTGGACCGATATGCAAATAGCTTCTGGCAGCTACAATCCGCTAGACAGTTTAGTAGAAAATACTATCGAAGCCGCAGGGACCACACCACCACCCGAAGACGCCTTGGTGCAGCCTCGCGCTGCTAGTGCTATCATTCAGCCTGTAAGACAACCCGCGGAAATGGAACCCACTCGTATTGAACCAGTGGAACTGCCGTTTCTCTCTGAAGATCCTGAATTTGGTTTGGAAATCAATTGAATCACCCAAGGAGGAATATGCGTTACCTGATCCTGTTACTGATTGCGACTCTATGGGCAAATTTTACGGCATTGGCACGCGAAATCACAGTGACCGGAGTGGCAACGATCTATGATGAAAATATTGGTGGCGCACGGACTCAGGCCCTAAAAAACGCAAAGCGTGAGGCTGTTGAACAAGGTGTTGGAGCCTATGTTGATGCGACCACGCTGACCCAGAACTTTGAGGTCATCCGTGATGAAATTTTCAGTGCCAGCCAAGGATTCATCCGGGAGTTTCAAGTCTTGCGAGAAGGGCGCTCCAGTGGAGGGTCAGCCTACGAAGTGGTAATCCGAGCAGATGTTCAAGATAGCCGAATTGTCGATACTTTGACGGCACTCCGAGTGTTGCACCAGAAAATGGGCAACAAGCGAGTGATGATCGTTTATGCGCCAACCGATCCGAATGCTTTGCCCCGTGATATTGGTCCTGTCAGCACAACCTTGTCTGTGATTCGGGATGAATTCAATCGCATGGGTTTTCGTGTTTTCAATGAGCAGGCAATGGAAGGAATCTACCGTACGATTGAACAAGCTGCATTAGTGGATCGTCCGGTAGACAACCTGATTGCCCTAGCGTTGGATCAGCAGGCAGAAATCCTCTTACGCTTCGAACTAGTCGGTGGTAAACGAGATCAACGTGGTGGTGTATTCTATGCGACCAAGGCTACCGTGAGACTCAGTGTCTATGATGCCAACACAGGCCGACAAATTGCCGATGTAGTCACTTATGGCAAGGAACTTTCTGCTAACCGGCCTGGTTCCTATGACTGGTTCAACATGCTAGGCAAGGCAGGCACTCGAGCTGGTAAAGATGCTGCTCAGGAAGCAATTGATCGAGTGCTGGCCTACTACCAGAGCATTGGGGATATTGGCAACGCCTATCTACTGGTCTTCCGAAATTACAGCATCGAGGAAGAGGATATGATCCTCGACTATCTTGAAAACACTCCGGGATACCAGCAACTCAGCGAACTCAAGAACACGAATCGCTACATTGAGATCGAGCTGTTCTCTTCTGAAGACAAAAGTCGTCTGCGACGTCAGATGCGCCGTGACCTACAAGAGAGAAATATTCCATTGGTAGCCCAAGAAGCTACGGGTAACCGTATTGTCTTTCTTAATCCTCGAGCCCCCGCCAGCGAAGAAGTGGCTGCACCAGAGCAGTTAGAAGTACGTCAGTAGCTCACCTTATCTGCATTTTGATCGATTTCCTTCTGAATGAGGCGGCAGGGATTTTAGTTTG
Organism: Deltaproteobacteria bacterium; assembly: GCA_003541985.1. GTDB lineage: Bacteria > SAR324 > SAR324 > SAR324 > NAC60-12 > JCVI-SCAAA005. Next base: position 18,136 of record DPLM01000151.1, read on the forward strand.
CAACATCAAGCTAGTCCGCCTAATTTTTCCCTCATCACCCACAAACTTTACTTACTGGACTTCACCATGTTCGGTCACCTCTTTTTTTTAGACTTTCTGGAGAATTCATGAGCCAATTTGATGTCGTTGTGATTGGCGCGGGACCTGGTGGCTATGTCGCCGCAATTCGTTCATCGCAGCTTGGACTGAAAACTGCCCTGATTGAGAAATCACCAACCCTTGGGGGAACCTGCCTCAACGTAGGCTGCATTCCTTCTAAGGCCCTACTCGATTCAACCGAACACTACTACAACGCCAAAAACCACTTTGCGACCCATGGGATCGATGTTTCAGGACTCAGCCTCAACTGGGACAACATGAAGAAGCGCAAAGACGAGGTAGTTTCTCAAACTTGTGATGGTGTGATGTATCTAATGAATAAGAACCAGATCAAGGTTTATCAGGGCCACGGTAGCTTTGTAGATGCCAATACAATTCAAATTTGTAAGGCAGATGGCAGTACAGAAAATATGCAGACGAAGAACACCATCATTGCCACCGGTTCTGAGCCTTCTTCACTGTCCAACGTGCCAATCGATGGCAAACGTATTATCACCTCTACAGAGGCTTTGTCCTTGCCCAGTGTCCCAGAAACTATGCTGGTGATTGGCGGAGGAATCATTGGTCTGGAAATGAGCTCTGTCTATGCTCGCATGGGTACCAAAGTCGCCGTGATTGAATTCATGGATCGTCTGATTCCCACCATGGACCTCTCGCTGGGTAAGGAAATGCAGCGAATTCTGCGCAAGCTCGGTATCAAGTTCCATTTGAGCCATGCCGTCCAGCAGGCTGTTGCCAGTGATGACACGGTCGTGGTGACTGCCAAGAACAAGAAGGGAGACGAAGTGAGCTTTAAGGGTGAATACTGCCTCGTAG
>DPLM01000279.1:0-1082 GCA_003541985.1 Deltaproteobacteria bacterium
TTGGGATTGTCGTCAAGCACTATTTCAATTTACGCCACCGGGGAAAACCTCCAATTTGGCTTTTGCCGAGCGCAGCCCTAGCAACCATAGCCGTTGTGATTTTCTCTGGCCCTTGGATGCGAAAAACGACAGTGACCCAAATGGTTAGTGACAATCGCGCGATCAGCATTGTGCAGCGTCGATGTGCTTCCTGTCACGCGACTATGCCAACTCAACCGGGTTTCTCTGCTCCGCCAAAGGGTGTTGTCCTAGAGACTGTCGCTCATCTTAAACAATATGCTTCTCAAGTACAGGCTCAGGCGGTTAACTCGCACATAATGCCACTGGCAAATCTTACAGGGATGACCCAGGACGAGCGAGATCAACTTGGTGGATGGCTTGAACAACATCTTTGAGTTTAAATCCGGTATATTTAAAAATGACACGCGATTACGTATTTTTCTTTTGTAACGGTCGACCAATTAGGTCGAAAGGCTTAGCGGTTTTTCAGACTTTGTCAACGTGGCTCCGAAAAGACAAACAATTGACTGGGACAAAGATCGTTTGTGCAGAGGGAGACTGTGGGGCTTGTACGGTATTGTTGGGATATCCGATAGAAAAAAATATTAAATATGAAGCTGTCAATAGCTGTATTTTGAACGTTCACCAATTGGATGGACTTCACGTAATCACAATCGAAGGTTTATCTTGGGGAGATCGGCTGCATCCAGTTCAGCAGGCAATGCGAGATGGGTTTGGTTCACAATGTGGCTACTGTACCCCTGGAATAGTGATGGCACTGGCCACAAACGCTTTAGTAGATTCAGAATCAACTAGAAAAAAATTAACTGCAAAAGAAGCATTGATCGGCAACCTCTGCAGGTGTACGGGCTATAAAGCGATCATTGACTCTGCGGAAGCCGCTAAAAAAATTAATTCCTGGAAACTTGCTGACCAATACCCTCCTGGCGCAATTGTAAAACACCTCAAAGAAGAGACAAAGTTACCTTTTGGATTGCAAGAAGTTGATCCAGCATTAGATCAGGGAATCCCCAGAAAGTGTTGGAGGCCCAGAACTCTGAGAGACGCCGTAGAAATCAAAC
>DPLM01000279.1:1472-8605 GCA_003541985.1 Deltaproteobacteria bacterium
AATAAAGAAAGAACCGATCCCAAAGAATTCATTGCGACAAGTGAAATTTCTGAACTTAGTGGGATCCGTGAAGAAGGAAACCATCTGATTTTTGGCGGGAATGTTAGTTGGAGGGAATTGGAAGAATGGACTTTGGTAAATTGGCCGAATGTAAAAGAAATGTTGAATCTCTTCGCATCCCCTCAAATCCGCAATCGAGGAACCGTTGCGGGTAATCTGGCCAATGCGTCACCGGTAGCTGACAGCTTGCCTTGGCTATACGTGAGTGAGGCGGAAATTGGCGCTTGTGATAGTGAGAATTGGCGTTGGATTCCAATCGAAAAGTTTTACAAAGGCTACAAATTACTAGATCTTCGACAAAGTGAATTGATTGGAGCTATTAGAATTCAAAAATCTCATCAAAATTTGTCACAGCGCTTGTTTAAGGTCTCCAAAAGGAGGGATTTGGATATCTCTACATTCACAGCTGCCATCCAATGGCAAATAGTTGAAGGTAGATTCCAACAAATTAGATTGGCTTATGGAGGTGTAGGGCCAAACGTCATTCGAATGAATAAAACCGAAAAATTCCTCCGAAGTAAACTGTGCACGAAGGACTTGATTGAAAAAGCTGGTAAAATAGCTTTAGCTGAAATCACTCCCATTTCGGATGTACGGTCATCAAATCAATACCGAAATCGTTTGGCAGAGACGATCCTCAAAAAATTCTATTACGAAGAGATTTCCGTGGCAGCATAATGAAACATTTAAAGAGTTTATAATAAGGCATGGAAACGGGTAAAAGCTTTGCCCATGACTCTGCTCAAATACAGGTCACTGGGGCAGCACTCTACACTGACGACATTATCGAAAATGCTGGAGAGTTAGTAGTGGGTTTTGTCGGTAGTCCAGTTGCTCATGGGTTACTCCAGCGAATAGATTTGAGCAGCCTTCATCGGATTCCTGGCTTTGTGGGGGCCTACACTTGGCAAGATATACCTGGAGCGAACTTGTTCGGGCCAGTGATTGCTGATGAACCGTTCTTGGTGAAAGATGTCTGTGAGTATGTTGGACAGCCGATTGTGGTCTTAGCTGCTGAAAATTCTAGTGCACTTAGGCAAGCGCGCCAACAGGTTCAAATTAAAGTTCAGGAAAAAACCCCATGGCTGTCGATTTCTCAAGCGCTCAAACAAAATTCTTTCTTAGGTACTCCTCGAGAGATTAAACGTGGTGATTTTGAAGAAGCTTGGTGCAGAGCCGATCATCAAATTAAGGGAGTATTTTACAGCAACGGCCAAGAGCAATTCTATTTGGAATCCCAAGCGGTCATAGCTTATCCTGGCGAAGGCAATGAGATCTTGATTCAGGCCTCCACACAAAATCCAACTGAGCTTCAAGAAGTTGTGGCTCACATGCTTGGAATTGGTTTTAATGAGGCTATCTGTACCTGTCGAAGAATGGGAGGAGCCTTCGGAGGTAAAGAGACACAAGCGGCATTGCCAGCACTGATGGCTGCATTAGTCACCAAGAAAACTGGAAGATCTGCCCGCATTGTTTACGACAAAGACACTGATATGCGCGTTACCGGAAAACGACATCCTTTCCGAAGTCTATATCAGGCTGCAGTTGACAAGGATGGTAATCTTTTGGGCCTGAAAGTGGTTTTACATTCCAACGGAGGAGCTTACACGGATCTTTCATTAGCAATTATGGAGCGAGCTCTGCTGCATGTTGACAACGCTTATTTCATCCCAAACATATTGCTCAAGGGGCATGTCTGCAAAACTCATCTGCCGCCAAATACAGCTTTTCGAGGATTTGGAGGCCCTCAAGGAATGGCTGTGATTGAAAACTTGATGGAGGATATCGCAGTAAAATTGAGGTGTGATCCTTATAGAATTCGCAATCAAAACTGTTACGGAAATTCTCCAAGAGATCTCTCCCCCTATGGTCAGAAAGTAGAGAGCCGGTTGCCTCAAATTTTGAATCAAATCCACGAAAGCTCTGATTATAAGGCAAGACTTGAAAAGATTAGGCAGCTTAACGGGACATCTCTGACTCATCTTCAGGGAATTTCGCTAACGCCCATGAAGTTTGGGATATCTTTCACAGCTACTTTTCTCAATCAGGCGAATGCACTCATCAATATCCTAAAGGATGGCAGTGTACAGGTTTCAACAGGTGGAACCGAGATGGGGCAGGGTCTAACGGTTAAAATTCGTCAGATCGTAGCAGAGGAACTAGGAGTGCCCTCAGAGCAAGTCAAGTACATGACGACCTCGACGGAGAAGAATCATAATACTTCTCCCACAGCTGCCTCTGCAGGCACAGATCTCAATGGAATGGCAGCAGCCAATGCTTGCCAAGCTATAAGATCCCGTCTGGCTGACTTTGCTGCAGAACTTTTTGCAGATCCCCAAGTTGGACTTTCTAAATCCTCAGAAGCTATTGAATTTTCTGAAGGCAAAGTTTGGGATCGTAGGTACCCTGAGAAACAGATAACTTTTGCTGAACTAGCACTGCAAGCTTATAAAAACCGGGTGAATCTTGGTGAAAGAGGATTTTACAGGACTCCGGGTGTTGGATTTAATCAAGCCACAGGAAAAGGTAGCCCATTCCATTACTACACTACAGGAGCATGCGTTGCTGAAGTAGAGATTGACCGCTTCACAGGTCAATGGACGTTAGAAAGAGCCGATTTGTTGTTAGATATTGGCCATTCAATCAATCCGGGTATAGACAGAGGACAGATTGTTGGTGGCTTCATCCAAGGTTTAGGTTGGGTTAGTATGGAAGAACTTCGCTACCAGGAAGATGGAAAACTTCTATCGTATTCACCAACTTCATACAAAATTCCCAATGTTGCTGATCTCCCGAAAGATCTTAGGGTTGAATTCTACCAGGATCCAACTCCTTGTGGAAGCATACGGAAAAGCAAAGCTGTGGGGGAACCACCCTTAATGCTTTCACTCGCCGCATTTACCGCAGTCAAACAGGCGCTTGGACATATATCACCTGGCAAAGCAGTTCCTTTGGCAATTCCTGCGACTTCTGAAGAAGTGCTGCGATGTATGACTTGGTTGGAAGATCCCGAGGCAGCCTGGGGTCTAACTAATTCAGAAATCCCTTTGGTTCCTAAACCAATACAATCCAGTTCGAATATGGCTGAAAAAGTAGCCTAGCTAAACTTTAATAATTTGGGGAGAAACGTTTGCCTGAAAAAAAATCACTGACGAGAGAAGCACGAGATGTGGAATTGGTTCAACTCTATAAAAAATATGGCCAAACCACAGCTGTCAATGGAATTAGCCTGAGGATTCCTGCAGGAAGCTATTGTTGTTTGGTTGGACCAAGTGGGTGTGGAAAAACATCTACCCTGAGAATGATTGCTGGTCACGAGGACGTTAGTGAAGGCTCAATCCTACTAGGTGACAAGGAGATTAACAAAGTACCTCCGGCAAAGAGAGAGACAGCCATGATGTTCCAGAATTACGCGCTCTTTCCTCATCTGAATTCCCGAGATAATGTTGCCTTCAGTTTGAAAATGCGAGGAGTTGAAAAACATGAAAGGCAAAAAGTTGCTGAAGAATATCTTGAATTGGTCCACATGTCTTCTTTTGCAGAAAGAATCCCAGCTCAACTTTCTGGAGGACAACAGCAACGTGTCGCTTTGGCAAGGGCTCTGGTAACACACCCCTCAGTCCTTTTGTTAGACGAGCCTCTTTCCGCATTGGATCCTTTTCTAAGAGTGAAGATGCGAGCAGAATTAAAGCGCTTACAGGTGAAATTAGGGATATCCTTTATTCACGTGACTCATAGTCAGGATGAGGCACTTGCTCTTGCTGATCGGGTCGTTGTGATGAATCAAGGGAACATCGAGCAAGTAGGAACACCTAGAGAAGTGTTCAATCAACCAAAGAGTGCATTTGTCGCTAAATTTGTTGGAGGACATAACCTGATCAAGGCAAAATTTGAAAAAAAATATTCAGAATCAGAAGCTCTTTTAATAAGCCAGGAGGGTTTTAGCTATCTCGTTCCCTGGACTGCACCGGACCCCCCGTCAGGTCAAGTAACATTTTCACTTCGTCAGGACTGTATCCGGCTGGAGCAACCTTCGGTGGAAACCCCAAAACCAAACGAGGTGTTGGGTACTGTTACATCAGTAGAATACAAGGGAACTAGCCTTAGTGTGAGAATCCAACTCGACGGGGAGCAGGAACTGGAAGTTACACTACCTGAACAACTGCTTGGGCAGTTGGATATTTCCTGCGGTAAACAGCTTGCTGCAAGCTGGAAACCGCAGGATTTGTGTCTGCTTATCTAAATCGTCCCTTTATTCTGGAGAGAGACTATGAAGAATACTACTAACCCTAACTCTCTTTCACGACGTGATCTTATCAAATGTGGAAGTGCGATCGCGCTTGGTGCTGCCGTTGGATCTCAGGCAATTACGGGTTTCCCAACTATCTGGGCCCAAAACATCAAGAATGTCACTCTACGACAGTTTGGAACTGGAGTTTCCAACATTAACGCAATTGCTAAGAAGGCAAAAGAAGATCTCGGTATCAATTTGGAGCTTACTGCACTTGATACTGACGCCACTGCTCAACGTGTAGTTACCCAACCAAAGAGCTTTGATATTGCTGATATTGAGTACTTCACATTGAAGAAGGTGTGGCCCAGCGGGAATATGCAGCCAATGGATATTAGCAAGCTGAAGTATTTCGACAAAATTGCTGGAACTTTCAAGGATGGTAAATTGACACCATCATCTACAATTGCTCAAGGGACAGCCCCTCACACCGTAAGTTTCACTGATGGCCCAAATTCAAAGAGTTTTTCAAAGTCAATGACCAATTGGTACACAATGGTTCCGACCATTTATAATGCAGATACCCTGGGCATTCGCCCGGATCTCATTGGTCGCCCGATCAACAGTTGGACTGAGTTGCTAAATCCCGAGTTCAAAGGTAAGGCTTCAATTCTTAACATTTCTTCAATTGGGATCATGGATGCTGCCATGGTTTGTGAAGCAATGGGCGAAGTTCAGTACGGTGATAAAGGAAATATGACAAGGGAAGAGATCGACAAGACAATGACGATCTTTACCGAGGCTAAGAAAGCTGGACAATTTAGGGCGTTTTGGAAGACATTTGACGAATCAGTGAACCTGATGGCCTCTGGTGAGGTTGTCATTCAATCCATGTGGTCGCCAGCGATTACCAAAGTCCGCTCAATGGGACTGCCATGCATCTACCAACCATTGAAAGAAGGCTATCGCTCTTGGGGAGGTGGTCTTGGTTTGGCAAGAAATCTCTCTGGCTTGGAGTTAGATGCAGCTTATGAATACATCAACTGGTATCTCTCTGGTTGGGTTGGTGGCTTGTTGATGCGTCAAGGCTATTACTCGGCTGCACCTGAGACATCAAAGCTACATATGTCAGACGACGAATGGGGTTTTTGGTACGAAGGTAAGGCCGCTAAAAACGACATAATCGATCCGTTCGGAAACAAAATGGAACCGGCAGGTGCTATCAGAGATGGTGGCTCGTTCCTTGAGCGAATGGGTAACGTCAAATGTTGGAACTCAGTGATGGATGAGAACCGCTATATGGTTCGCAAGTGGAATGAGTTCATCGCCGCCTAATTGACTTTTAATGGGGGCCTTGAGCCCCCATAGATTTTGGATAATGTGAATCGTCAATCTCCTCTCTCAACTCTGCTTCAAATCTCACCTATCGGCTTAATACTGGGATTTTTTCTGGTCTTGCCGATTGGGACAATCCTGATTGTAAGTTTTTGGGACTACAACGATTTCTCTTTTTTCCCTGATTTTGTTTGGACTAACTACTCAGATGCCCTCGGATCAAATGTCACCTACAAAACCTACCTAAACACCTTTTGGTATGCTGGCCTGACCTGGCTCTGTACATTCCTAATCGGTTTCACAGTAGCTTATTTCCTTGCTTTTCATATCCATACTACACGCTGGCAAATTGTTTTATTCCTGATTTGCACGATTCCATTTTGGACCTCAAACATAATTCGCATGATTTCCTGGATTCCTTTTTTGGGGCGCAACGGAGTTTTCAATACAATGCTACAGTCCATCGGTTTGATCAATGAGCCTCTGGAATTCCTGCTTTTTTCCGATTTTTCAATAGTTTTGGCGTTCGTTCACTTGTACGCACTTTTCATGGTGGTACCAATCTTCAACAGCATGATGCGAATCGATCGTTCTCTGATTGAAGCTGCTATTGATGGTGGAGCTAATGGCTGGCAGATGCTCACTAATGTTGTCATTCCCCTTTGTAAACCAGGTATTGCTATCGGTTCTATTTTTGTGGTTACCTTGGTCATGGGGGACTACATTACAGTTCGTTTGATGGGTGGAGGACAACGAGCTTCTGTTGGGGTTATGATGTGGAATGAGATCTCACTTCTATTATACCCAGCTGCAGCAGCGCATGCCGTTGTTTTGTTGGCAGTCGTCCTAATTATGGTTAGCCTAATGATGCAGGTTGTAGACTTGAAAAAGGAACTTTGATGCATAAAAAACGTCCTGCAAGCTTCTACTGGTTATCCGCTTTTTTTGGGCTATTCGTGCTGTTTTTGTACGGCCCGATTTCGGCAATTGTGATCTTGTCTTTCCAGGGGCCAAATGGTGGGCTGACCTTCCCGATGAACGGAGTTTCAATCCATTGGTTTTTTGCCTTATTTGGTGAGCAGTTAGTAGGTGACTTTGAGACCTCCTTCTTGAGATCACTTCAATTAGGCCTAATTGTGATGGTATTGACGGTGGTCATTTCCTTAGTTACTGGTCTTGCCTTCCGCAAGAAATTCTTTGGCTCAAATCTGCTATTCTACACCACAGTCGCTAGCCTGATAGTGCCCTCTATTCTGGTTAGCTTAGGAATTGGTTTAATCTTTAATATCATGGGTTGGGAGGTGTCCTGGACTACATCCGGCTTGGGAGCACACCTGACATGGACACTCCCATTTGGTTTTTTGATCATGATCGCCGTTTTCAATAGATTCGATAAGTCCTATGAGGAAGCAGCCAGGGACTTGGGTGCTTCCAACTGGCAGACGATTCGCCATGTTGTCTTACCAATCATAGGACCAAGTTTGATTGGGGTAGCCCTCTTCGGGTT
>DPLM01000153.1:0-24678 GCA_003541985.1 Deltaproteobacteria bacterium
ATTGTTGTCTCAACACATAATTTAGGGAGTGTTCCTCAATTTTGTAACGATGTAATGTTGATTAATAAAAAGTTACTTGCTTATGGTCCCATCGAAACTACCTTTACGCAAGAAAATTTGAAGCGTGCTTTTGGTAGCATGTTTCGGGAGCATCGATTATCTTCAATTATTAATACTAGCAAGAATAGTGAAGAGACCTTTACTATTATTACAGATGACGAGCGTCCTGCAGTGTTTTATGAAAAGTATGGTGTAAACGAAATAAATAAATCTGGTAAAAAGTTGTGATTGAGTATCTGTTAGAGCCATTTTCATATGGTTTTATGGTTAAAGCCATATGGGCTTGTACTTTAGTTGGAGGATTATGTGCTTACTTATCTTGTTATCTTATATTAAAAGGCTGGTCTTTAATCGGTGATGCATTAGCTCATGCAATTGTGCCTGGTGTAGCTTTCGCTTACCTTCTTAGTCTGCCATATTCTATAGGTTCATTCTTCGCAGGATTCTTGGCTGTTCTTAGTATGATAGCAATCAAAATCTTCACAAAATTGCGCGAAGATACTGTTATTGGAATAATCTTTACATCTTTCCTTGCGCTTGGGTTGGTCATAGCCTCTTTTAGTCCCGTCTCTGTAAATATTGAAGAGATTATTCTTGGAAATATACTTGGGATATCAGACCATGATATTCTTCAAGTAATTATCATTTCAATTGTATGTTTTACGGCCGTAACTTTGAAATGGAAGGATATTTTTCTGGTATTTTTCGATGAAAGTTATGCTGAAAGTATCGGTATAAACATTGTTTATATGAAAATCCTTTTTTTTACTCTTTTGACCGCTTCTATTGTTGCAGCTCTTCAGGCAGTAGGTGCTGCTCTCGTGATAGCTTTAATAATAACACCTGGGTCAACAGCTTATCTCCTAACAGATAAATTTAATAAATTAATCATTCTATCTATATCGATTGGAATATGTACAAGTGGGATTGGCTCCTATTTAAGTTTTTTTCTTGATTTAAACCCTTCTGGATTGATCGTATGTTTACAGTCACTAATTTTTTTTATTACTTTTTGTTTCTCCCCAAAGTACGGGCAATTTAGTCGGTTTTACAAACTTAATAATTAATCAGAAAATTTAAATAAATCTTTGTTTCATGCACAATCTGATCGATTTTATATATGCCCCTTTGGCACATGACTTTATGATTCGTGCCCTGTTGATGTCTTTCGTAATTGCAATTTCTTGTTCAATTTTTTCTTGTTTTCTTGTTCTTAAAGGTTGGTCACTGATGGGTGATGCGATATCCCATGCAGTCTTACCTGGTTTAGTACTAGCTGCTTTGCTTGGTTTGCCTCTAATAGTAGGTGCATTCATATCAGGCTTTTCGTGTGCTTTTCTAGTAGGATATGTAAAAAATAATTGCCGGCTGAAAGAAGATACAGTAATGGGCATCATCTTTACATTCATGTTTGCTGTTGGCTTGATCTTACTGACAAAGATAGAAACTGAACTGCACTTAATGCATGTTTTATTTGGGAATATACTTGGAATTTTAGAAAAAGATTTAATGATTTCAACTATTATAGGATCTGTTTGCTCTTTTCTGTTAATTTTGAAGAAAAAAGATTTTTTTCTTTATTGCTTTGATCCTGTTTATGTAGGATCTATTGGTTTTCCAAAAAAAATATTTCATTATGCACTTCTGATACTATTGTCTATGTCAATAGTCTCTTCGTTAAAAGCTGTTGGAATTGTACTTGTATTAGCAATGTTGATTACACCAGGTGCAACTGGGTATCTAATTTGTCGAACTTTCAATTCTATGTTGATAGTAGCTGTTGGAATTTCTGTTTTCTCATGCTTAATCGGTACAATACTTAGTTTTCATTTTGATCTGTCGACGGCACCCTTGATTGTATTAATCCAAGCAAGCATATTTTTGTTTTCACTTCCCCTTAGGAATCTGTATGTAAAATTTCTTTGCGCACAATAATAATACTCTCTCAAATATGATCATATTACATTCTTCCGATAGTTTCATTTTACCTTAAATTTATAATGTTTCTGACCAGTTAAAGTTTTTCAATCATCATTAGCTCTCCTGCGATAGTCCCTGAGGCATTGGTCAGGCGGATCGCGTCATTCAAGTGATAGTAGGTGTGTTTGACTGCGCCATGCTTGTCCCAAACATTTCAGCGATCTCGCTAAAGCTCAGTCTACTCATAATCCGCTGGTTGATCATAAAGTGTCTAAATCTGTAGAGCACAATGTCACGCGTGTCCCTATTTGGTATGCCAGCCAATTCCAACATTCGCTTGAAGTATTGCAGCAGGCTGCGCTTGGCGATTGGTTTGACCCCATTTACACTAAAAACAAGTACCCTGTTACTGTGACCAACGGTTGCCTGACAACGCTCGAAATACCGTCAATTAAGGCAGAGGAAGACCCGGCTGGTGCATACCTCACTGGTCAGCCCGCACCCTGATATGGGCCAGTTTCACTGTTTTCTAGACTTGTCCCCGTGCTGCGCGATTTGCACCTCATCCCCCTCTTAATTACAGTTGTTCACCCAACCTCAGTCCGCTGTTGGCGTCAATCTCAACACATAGTTCTGCACGAGTTTGCGCTGTACTAGCTCTTCCCAGTTGATCTGCCTATTGGTTTTCGTACAGTAGCTGTGCATTGCCCGGTAGAGCTGCTGGTATTCATCGTTGGTTAAGGTTGCCCTGCGGATGGACTCATTGCCCCTGTTAATGCCTAGCAGTTTCTTAAACTGAAATTAATTAATCCGTGTTTCACCACGCTTGAAGAGTCAACGCATGCAGGCTTTGATCGTGCTCTGCTCATGCTGCTGGTGAGATTCTTAGTCGTCCTACCAGATATGAGGTTATGCCGTTACGATACTGGAAGTAGTTTTCGCAGTCCGTGCTGTCCAATCCCTTCAGCTTGGTATCCTTGCCGATAAACTCTAGCCAGTGCCTGAGCTGGCTGCTGATGATGACGTAGCGATCACGCACGATCAGGCCCAGTTCCACATTACTGCTGCGTGACTCTAAGTATTGCTGCACACCTTCTTTGACAGTGAGACTGAAGTAGGTCTCTCCCTGCTGCTGGTTGGCGAAGATCTCAAAGTACATCTGCTTGGCGCGCTCGATCGCCGTATTTTCACTGCGCGTACGCAGGCTCTTACGGACATACTTGCCTTCTCGCTCCAGCCACATCTAAAACTGCTAATACTCTTCACACGCGCTGATACGGGCATTGTCAAAGATTGCAATTTCACCTTTCTTAAGCTTCCTCAGCGGCATATTTTTCTGGTGAGTAATCGTACCAACTAGTAGTTACGCTAGTGTATAAGTTACTGTGTGATTGTAGGGAAAAGAGCCAATGAAAATAATGGTCGAATCTGCAGTGTGTAGTTTTTGTGAAATCACTGAAATAGACAAAATCAGTATCTTAAACATAAAAAAACTACTCCCATCCAAACGTAGCAGGAGGCTTGTGAGTAATATCGAAGAACACAGAATCAATTCCATTCAGAGCGTAGAGTTGAGGCAAAAGTTTATGGAGAACCTGCCAGTCCACAGGGGCGAAGCGCGCAGTCATAACATCTTCGGAGATGACCGGACGTAGCACGATGCTGTCCTGGTAACCATCCTGAGAAATCGGCAGCAGGATCACCAGCAGTTGAAAGATACGCTCTAGCCAGCCATGATTGGCCAAGGTTTCACTAACGTGAGCCTCAGCAGTACGTAGCAAGTCTAGACGAAGCTTGTCACAGAAGGCACAGCGGACCCGCCAGTTGGGGAGCTGATCTGTTGGTTGAAGAGGAAGATAGGCCACAACCCGATTGATCGCACGTACTTGGTTGGTTAGTCGAATCGAAGTATTCTCAAGCCACTCCCAGTCTGTTGGGCCTAGTAGCACAGCTGGCTCTGTGTAGGTTCGTTGATCTCCCTGTACACCTACGCTGCGTACTGGTAGTAGAGAAGCCTGAGTGGGTGCAAAATGTTGATGTAGTGTGTCTAGTGTGCTGTTGTATTCTTGTTGCAGGATTGTATCTTCATTGGAACAGAGGACGTTGATTGAAAGACCTGGTCCAGGAAACGGATGGCGCCAGACGATCTCTTTGGGCAGCCCCAACAGTTCCCCGACGCGTCGCACCTCATCCTTATAGAGCTCCTTGAGTGGCTCAACAACTTGACCCTTGGCAATCAAATCCTGGATTGCATCGACTCGGTTATGATGAGACTTGATCACCTTGGCGTGTTCGGTGCCTCCGGATTCGATGATGTCTGGATAGAGTGTGCCTTGCCCGAGCAGCCATTCACACGGATTCAATTTTAATTCTTCCAGTAATTTTTCACGTACTGTCAAAAAGGTGTTGCCAACCTGGTGTCGTTTCCGTTGTGGGTCTACTTCACCGGTGATGGACTCCAGGAAAGTCTCGCTATAGTCTCTGCCAACCACATTGCCATAGCCGAACTGTTCATAGCGTTGGAGAATTTGCTCGGCCTCATTCAGGCGTAGAAAGCCATTATCGATGAAGAGCCCTAGTACCCTTTCTTTGCCTAGGGCTTCGTTTAACAAAGCAAAGGCAACTGAAGAGTCCACACCGCCACTGAGGAACATCAGCACATTGTGTTCGCCAACTTGTTGTTGGAGTTCAATCTTTGTCTGTTCAATAAAGCGCTCCATGCTCCAACTAGTGTGTACCTTGCAGAGTTCTACGAAATTGCTGAGAATCTGAGAGCCTGCTAGAGTGTCAGTGACTTCTGGATGGAACTGCAGGGAAAACAGCGGACGTTCCTGATGCTGCAGAGCGGCCAGGCTCCCTGAAATGGTTTCACCGATCACCTTAAAATCCTGTGGAAGCTCCGTGACGCTGTCCTGGTGGCTCATCCAGACCTGAGATTCATCTGCAACATCTTTCCATAAGGGAGAAAAGTTCAGCTGACGCAGAGAAGCTTTGCCGAATTCTCCCTGTCCTGTGTTGGCTACACGGCCACCAAAATACTTGGCTATCAATTGGTGGCCGTAGCAGATGCCAAGAATGGGTTGAGAGATGCTTAAAATTTCCGGATTGAATGCAGGCACGTCCCCGACAAAGACAGAAGCAGGTCCTCCGGAGAGGATGATGCCCTTGGCAGCCCTTAGGCTGTCTATGTCAATGGAAGGTGGAAAGATCTCGGTGTAAACTCCTAGATGCCGGATTCGCTTGGCAATCAGGTGTGCGTACTGGCTCCCAAAATCGAGAACTGCCAGAAAGTCATCATTGGGCATTTGCCTTTCCTCATTAAGCAGGATATAAATTTATGTCTTGTTAATAATCGTTTAGGAGGAGAATCTCATGTTTGGCATCGGTCTGCCAGAATTAGTCATCATCGTTGTGATTGCGCTGATCTTCATTGGACCCAAGCAGCTTCCGGGAGTTATGCGCTCCGTGGGCAAGGGGCTCGTTGAAATCAAACGGGCTACCAACGATATTCGTCACACCGTACAGACCGAAATGGATACCATTGAGCGGGATCTCGAAGTGAAAGATATTAAGAAAGACTTTGAGAATAACTTCGGTGGAGTGGCCCACAAGTTCGGCTCATTGAAGCTCTCTCAAATGAGTACCGGAGACAAGCTGGAAGCAGTGGCGAATGCGTTTGAGAAGGGGCAGGAGGACTTGGCTGCACGCAGGGAGAATGTAGCAGTTGCTGAAGCCAAGGAAACTGAGTCAACCGCTACCGCTAGTACAACAGATTCCACTGTTAGCAAAACAAACGGCACTGCCACAACCTAATTATCAGGAATCCTTACTTGTGGGAGTCTTCGTATCCGTGGACCGCCCGATCTGTGGTGCACCGTTGTGAGTCATTGTTTCTATCGGAAGGCTAACTTCTAACCCAACGACTTGGTCCTCTTCCCGGCGTAAACTGATTCTGCCCCCATGAGCGTAGATAATCTTTCGCCCGATCAACAACTCCGGACTCCCATCCATCTCACTCATTCGCTGTGCTAGATAATCTCCCCAATTTTTTGCCTTTGACAAGTCGGAGCCTGAATCAATCTTAACAGTGATCTGGATACGAGTATCTCGTTGCTGGCGTGGATTAGAGGTTTGTAGGAGCAACTGGAGCGGTTCCGTATTTGCTTGGCGTCGCACTTCCTGAAGCATTGCCAGCAAGGCTCGCCGGAATCCTGCTGGGTCCAGGCGCATCTCATCGGGAAGCCGAGTCGAGGCAAAGAGCCGTAGTGGGTGTCGACTCTGCTGCGTGTGCTGCCGGGCAACTCCTCGAAAGAATTTCAATAGATTGACCGCTCTGCGTTCAGGCTGATAATCTTGATGGATCTCTTCTAGTTCCTGCTGCTGGGTATCGGTGTCATCCAGCATTTGCTTGGCCAGTTGACGACAGTGCTCCAGGGCTTTGCGAACCTCTGGGTCGGGAATTCTCTCCAGCAGCTGACCGACTCGCTCCTCCAACTGAGAAGCTGGTTTACGCAGAGCAGAGAAGGTCTGTGGTAGAGATCGAGCATGGTAATTGACAGTTGCCTTTTCGGCCTGAAGATCCTGTAGTTGAGCTTCCTGTTTGGCTAGTTGGGCCCGCAATTGTCGTGGGCTGGGTCTATTCGCTTGTTGACGTTGGCTTTCGTAATTGACCAGTTGCTGCCGCAGTGAGTTCAGCTTCTGATTCAACTCGTGGATGATCAGATCTGACTCGTCCGGCAAGGTCTGCGTAGACGCTTCGACTTGTAAAGCAAGCTGAGTTTGGGGTATAACTTTGTTTTCCGTACTCTTTTTCATCTGCACCAGCGACTCCCGTTCTGAGGTCATTACCTCTCCTGTTGCTGCTTAACTGACAACATATTATTATTCGTAATGAATTGCGCATGAGTCTCATACCTGCTGCCCCAACCCTTGGTTCGCTCTTTGTTCATAGTTGGCAGATCTATCGCGCTCATCTCTTTCCTTTGTTGGGACTGACCCTGGTGTTACTGATTCCAGCGCTACTACTCAGCCTAAGCGGAGTAGATCAGGGAGAGAGTGTGGTTTTTTTCCTGCTGATGAGACTGTTGGAAGCAGGAGCAACCCTAGGACTGCTCTCTCTACTGTTCACGGGTGTGTTTCCCACTGGGAATATTTTACGCCGTTTGGGCAGTCGCACCGTCTTGCGACCTCTGCATGTCGGAATCCTACAATACTTGCTGACGATCCTTGGATTCTATGGATTGATGGCACCGACACCGCTGAACGTTGTATTAGTAACGCTCTGGCTCAGTAGTTTTGTTTTTCTGACCATTGCCCAGCCAGTCTGTGTTATCGAAGAGCTACGGGGGCTGCCTGCCTTGGTGCGTAGCTTCCAGCTAACTCGTAACCGGTTGAAGCGAGCTTTTGGTGTCGTTGTTGTCGCCATGATCCTGCAGTTATTGCTCTTCATCATTCTGCTCCAACTGTTCTTGCCGGAAATCAATTTCAGTGCCTTGTTGCAAACAGATCCAATGGCAGCGGACGGAGAGAACCTCGTCAAGTTGTTGGGAAGTGCAGAAACCCAGGCTGCTTTGCGCTGGACACAGTACCTGACTGCATTGATTTTCTACCCCTACGCTTCGATTCTGACTGTACTATTATACTTTGATTTGGCCCGAGATGAGGCCGTTTGTAGCGAAGAAAGCTTACAAGCCCTAGCGATCCATCACTTTGAAATCCCAGCAGAATATTTCGAAGATCCGGAGAAGGAAGCAGAGGAGACCACCGATAAAGTGACAATTCGTGAGATCGGAACGGAAGACAAACAGTGAAGATTTATTCAGCAGAATTTCTTACCAGCGCAGCACAATCCAAGCAATTTCCACATCCAAGCCTTCCGGAAATCGCCTTTGCTGGAAAATCCAACGTGGGTAAATCCACATTGATCAATTCATTGCTGCAGCGCAACCAACTGGTCAAGACCAGCTCCACGCCAGGTAAGACACAGTTGATCAACTTTTTCTGTATTAATGATTTGTTTCATCTAGTCGATCTGCCTGGCTACGGCTACGCGAAGGTGCCTGAAGCAGTGCGTCGTGGTTGGCAGAAAACGATTGAAGCCTATCTTGGGGAGCGCTCCACTCTTCGGGGTGTCGTACTGATCGTAGACGTTCGCCACAAACCAGGAGAGCATGACTGCCAGATGAAGACTTGGCTGGATCACTACCAGCGGCCTGTCCTAGTCGTAGCTAACAAGATGGATAAGCTCAAGCGGAGCCAGTACCGCAGTCATCTTCAACAAGTTCGAACCACTCTCCAGTTAGAGCAAGATCCCCTGACACATTCCTCCCTAGACAAATTTGGACGTACACCCATCTGGTCTGCGCTCCACCAATGGCTTTGAATCAGTACATCCCTACTAGTTCTTCCTGAAAGCGTTCCTCGACGTGATTACGCTTCAACTTCAAGGTTGGGGTGATCAGGTTGTTGTCTACGGTCCACTCTTCAGTCAGTAGATGGAAGCGCTTGGGCCGCTCATAGTCCTGAAAATCCGCTGAATATTTGCGGAGCTCCTGCTTGTAGAGCTTGAGGACCTCTTCGTCCTTCAGCCAGTCTTCCAGTGTGCCAGCGATGTTGTTGCGAGACGCATGGGTTTTCAGGGCATCGATTTCAACCACGATTAGCGCAACGTTGTAGAGTTTTTGGAAGCCATAGATCATCACCTGATTAATGAATGGACTCAGCTTGAGTGCTTCTTCCACTAAAGCTGGGACACAGTACTTACCATTTTCCAGCTTATAAATCTCCTTGACTCGCCCAGTAATCCGAAGGAATCCATCCTCGTCAATATGTCCAATATCCCCAGTTCGGAAGCCACCCTCAGGAGTAGAAACACTGGCGGTTTCCTCTGGCAAATTATAGTAGCCGAGCATCATAGTCGCACCGTGAATGATGATCTCTCCATCCTGTTCATTGGCCATTGTCACAGAACGGTCAATCTCAACGCGTACTCCTGGTAACGGCTTGCCGACAGCGCCAGTCTTCTGAAAGTCCGGTGAGTTGGCTGAGACAATTGCCTCGGTTAGTCCATAGGCCTCGAGGAGGGTAACACCGATGTTCTGGACAAATTCAATAACTGCTGGATTTAGCGCACTTCCTCCACTATAAGCCATTCGCAAGCGATTACCCAAACGTGCTCGGACCTTGGAGAAAAAGAGCTTGTCGCACAGTTTGAAAGCTAGTGCTTCCTTTAGAGAGAGTTTCTCACCATGTCGCCGCTTAGCTGAGCAGGTCAACCCATACTGGAACAGGGAGTAGAGCTTGGGCGACTTGTTGTGGATTTGTAGGTGTAGCTTTTCATAAATCCGATTGTAGACACGTGGAACCGCAAATAACAGGGTTGGCCTCACCTGGCCTAGTTCATCCACTAGCTTGGCAAGATTTTCGTTCATAGCAGCCGAAAATCCGAACATCATTACACCATGAACCTCACAGATTTGGCCAAAAATATGGGCCCATGGGAGAAAAGCTAGGGTGCGGTCACTTTTGTGAAAAGGTATGCTGTCTTTAGCAGCTTGCAAAGTAGAAATCACCCCAAGATGACTGAGCATGACACCTTTTGGATTGCCGGTGGTACCAGATGTGTACATGATCTCCAAAAGAGCGCCCGTGTCCGGGTATTGGGCAGGGACAGGCCGCTGCAGACCGTTGTTACGCAATTGCCCATAGGTTTTTGCCTCAGAATCTTCAGAATCACTTAGCAGCACGACATGCTGCAACTCTGGGAGAATCTCACCACGCCAGGTCAATGCTTCGTGATATAGTTTTTCAGAAGCAACCAGGAGTACCTTGCAACTCGAGTCATGTAGGATGTACTGCCACTGTTCTTTGTTTTGCTGAGGATACATGGGAACATAGACTGCACCCGCACTGAAGGTTGCATAGGCCATCGTCGCCCAGGGAATCATGTTATTTGAAATGATTCCCACACGGTCCCCTACTCCTACACCGAGTAAATCAAGCCCTCCCCGCAAATTGGCAACGGTCTCAGCAAAATCCCGAAATGTCATCCAGTTGTAGTCACCGTTGGCCGGGGTCCCGTACATGGGTAGATCTGCGTATTCTTCGCAGCAGCGGTCCATCATTTCCACGACATTCTGATACATCAATTCCATCTCTTGCCCTCCCTGAGATTAGGATACACGCAGGCCTTGTTGGCGAATCAGACTGGCAAACGCAGTAGTGCCCTGCGGTGGCCAGTAGGACTGCATTCGTTTTCCGGTGATACCGGGTTGATATGTAGACCAAAATTTGGACCACCATTGCGATCCATTTTCAGCCAATTCCTGCTGATTTAGCAGTGTGATAGCACCAGATTCAGCCAATGTGGAAGCATTCAATTCCTGATGGCTGTTTGGTAGAGGAACAAGGATCACATCCTTGCCTAGAATCGATAACTCACCAAGAATACCAAGGCCTGCACGGGTAATTATAAGCTGGCTGCGGGCTAATAGATCACCCATGCCCTCGTTGACGAATTCATGAGTCTGATAGCGAGGACCATGCGCCAGATCGATTGTACTACCGCGTCCAGTCAGATGAATCACCTGAAAGTGTTTCTGCCAGGTCGGCAGCAGCGATCGAATGGCTCTATTCAAGCCAACAGCACCTTGCCCACCACCGGTGATTAGCAGAACTGGTAAGTCAGGATTCAGCTGAAAACGCTGGTTGGCCTGTTCGGGGTCTCCTTGATAAATAGAGTTGCGCACAACGGGACCGACATGTTGACGCTCCGGTATACGTTGGAAGGCTCTCTCAGAGGCTGGAAAATAATAGCCCAGCGCTGAACTGGCCGGAGCCATCAACCGATTGGCCAGTCCTGGCAAAACATCCATTTGTAGCAATACTTGAGGGATACCCAATGCTCGAGCTGCATAGGCAACTGGCACGCTGACAAAGCTCCCAGCAGAGACCACAACGTGAGGCTTGAACCGCAGTAGATGTTTTAAACCAATGATTCCACCAGCTAGAATACGAAAGGGATCCGTGAAGTTCTGCCAGCTGAAATAGCGGCGCAACTTGCCAGCTGGGATTGCATGGAAATGCATGCCTGCCTCTTCCACCATGGCCCGCTCTGGGCCGTTTGTTGTGCCAAGAAACCGAGATTCAGTTGGACCTAAGGTTCCCAAGGCCTCGTTCACTGCTAAGAGAGGAGTCGTTGGACCGCCCGATCCTCCTCCTGTAAATAAAACACGCAGAGTTGTTGTCATGAAGAGTTTCAGTCCATCACAGATCGGACAGTGCGCCACTGGCCATGCTGTACTTCTGCCAATAATGGTTTTTCAATCCCTTCGTGATCGCTTGGGCCAAATTGTAGAACTGGTCCACCTAGTTCATCCTGGTAGTTGTTCATCGATTCAAGGGCTGTGGTCAGTTTTTCAGAATTTAGTTCCGGTCCAGCCAACTGCAGAGCGTGTGTTAGAATACGGGCATAAAAGTAAGCCATCTGCACGGCGTTATTTGGGGATTCTCCATATTCAGCCTGATATTTCGCGAAGAAATCTTGTGCTACAGAAGAAGTTAATGTTTCGGGATATAACATTTCAATAGATGCTGTCGCTAGAAAACCATCTGCTGCTGTTCCTGCACGGTCAACTATGATTTGGTCGTAAGCAGAGACATTGCCAGCCATCGTTACATTCCATTGCAGGGATTGTCGAGTTTGCAGGATACGGATGGTATCACCCAGAATGGTACCCAGTAGTACAACTTCACAGTCAGCTTCCCTCAGGCGAAGCAGGGTGTTGAGAAAGTTCGTTTCTGTCGGGCTATGTGTCTCCACAGCATTCAGTGACATCCCCAATTCCTGCAATCCAGCTTCTACTCCATCCAGCATTTCACGGCCATAGTCCGTATTCTGGTGCATCAAGCAGAAACGCTGAAGTTTTTGTTGGTGAAAGTGGCGAACCAAGGCTCGCGCCTGATCGAAGTACGATACACTGGCTGTAAATTTGAGTGGGTGAAACGGTTCCGACATCAGTCGGGCGCTGGTATATGGAAACAAGTTAGCCACATTGTGCTCTTCTTGTAGCGGCAAGGCAACTTGGTTCATGCTAGTTCCTAAGGCAGCAAGCATGACAAAGACCCGATCGTGGAGTACGAGTTTATTGGCAGCTTGACGAGCTCTCACAACTTGATATTGATGATCCTCGGCGATCAGTCGTAGTTGGCGTCCATGAATTCCACCTGCTGCATTAACTTCTGCAAAGTGGAAGCGTAAGGCTTTGACAGCTCCTAATCCCCAAGTGGCAGCGGGTCCACTCATTGCTGTATGAGTGCCAATGCGAATCTCTTTTGAAGTCACACCTTGGGTTGCCCAAAGAGAACTGGGCAGGCAGCAGAAGCACCCAAAGATCAACATGATCAGACGAAGTAGTCTGCTGCTTGCTTGCCTACTCTTTGTTGAAATAGCTTCGATATACTGGTTGGCGATAGCGAAACTGCCGCCATAAGATTGGCCACAGGATCCATTCAAGCAGTCTGATAGGGGCATGGTACTCAATTGCATCAACGATTATTGTGTGGTTTTTCTGCTGTTCCAGTCGGTGTTCATGACGCCAGGAGCGCAGAAAAAATGGTAGCTGCTGACCTTCATCAACAAAGACGATTTTCTCTACACTGGTTTGTTGTGAAGTGATCAAGCTGACCCACGATTGCTGTAGAGGCCAGAATCCCAGCTTGAGGTGCACTTCGTCTCCTTGCTGACAACCATCGAAGCGCAGCAGATGCACCGGCGGAAATGGGGGATTCAATGCTAGGAAGAGGTCTTGGTTAAACCTCTCCCAAACCTCTTCGATGGAACAGGAAACCAGGGTAGAGAAATAGAGATGCATGACTCCGGTCAATCAGGTGTGACGACAAACAGATTACGAATAGCTAGCCGTTGTGGGAATACAAGGCTGAGCGAGGCTATCCCTGATTGAGAACGTAGTGCAGAGAAAGTCGTGATTGCTCGAAGAGTTGTTGCCGAAATTCTTGGTTGGCCAGTCCCTGGTTGCGCAGCTCTTGTGCGCTGCCTTTAAGACCTTCAAGATATTCGTGAACCGCAAAGGCTGGAACACGCCTGTTAAGCAATTGTTCTGTGCCTTCATACATGGCAATCAGCATCGACTGATGCTCTGCAGCTCCCAATACGGGTCGCAATGTCTCAGCTTCCCGCTCAAAACCGTACCGTAATGAGCGGATGTCTTGCAGGGAGATGGGAGCTACCTCAGCCGAGGATTTTTGGAAGTCTAGGGTTTCTGCAAAACTTGCAGGGCTCAAACCAGCTACTTTGAAGTCCATGGGGCTTCCTCCTGGATGGGACGGTCTTGTGCCGCGTGCAAGATTGTTACTTCAAGCGGACCCAAAAAGCAAACGCTAACCCGATCTGGTAGAACTAATAGATCATGAAGAAAGTTCAGGACCATTATTTTCACAAAGCCCGCAAGGATGGTTACGTTGCCCGCTCAGCATATAAATTAGAGGAAATTGACCAGCGTCACCAGTTGCTGAAACGTGGCCAGAAGGTTCTTGATTTAGGCTGTGCACCAGGATCTTGGTTACAGTACACTGCAAAGCGTATTGGAGAGAGCGGACGCCTACTAGGGATTGATCTACGGGCCGTAGCGATTAGCCTGCCGCCACAGGTGGAAGTGTTTCAGACAGACATCTACGAGCTTGATCGCAGTGGTGCCTGGTGGGAGAACTCTTTCGATATTATCCTAAGTGATATAGCTCCACAGACTACAGGTATTCGAGCTGTCGATGCCGATCGCTCTTATGCACTCAATCAACACGCTTTATGGTTGGCGGAACAACATCTGATTAAGGGAGGGTACTTGCTGGTCAAGGCTTTCCAGGGAGCACCCTTCCAGCGGCTTCAACAGGAGTTCCAACAAATGTTTGCCGAAGTCAAAATCTGTAAGCCAAAAAGTTCTCGATCAGAGAGCGTAGAGATATTCTTGTTGGGGAAGAAGAAGCAGGAAAGCCAGGTGGAGGAAGAAGGGCATCTCCTCCAGAGTTAGAAGATGCCCAGAGACCAATTACTTGTGCTGAGAGGCGGATTGACGAGCAATGGCCCAGATCAACTGAGCTTCGTAAGCAGCAGTACGCTTACGTTCTACTTCATACTCCTCTTCCGATGCTCGTGAGGAGGAGTTACTCAACAATTGTTTGAGGTGCTCTGCAGCGTCTTTTTCATCCTGCTCCGCTACCGCTACGTCAATTTCTTCAGCAAAAGCAGCTCGTTCCACCAGCACAGTGATGCGGTTGTTGTCAACTTGAGCGTAACCTCCTTGGACCGCCAAATAGCTTTGTTTTTGTTCGACGAAGTAGCTCAGGACACCACCGTTGAGCATGGTGACGACAGGAATGTGTTGTGGAAGGATTCCCATTTCTCCCATCGAACCGGGTAGAACAACGTGGTCTACTTCGGTTTCGAGTAGAATTCTGCCGGGTGTGAGCACTTCCAGTTGCAGCTTATCCATGAGGGTGCCTTTTCAAAGAAGTGATCATCAGGCTGCGTCAGCTGCGGCCATTTTTGAAGCTTTTTCACGAGCTTGCTCAATCGTGCCTACCAGATAGAAGGCTTGCTCGGGCATGTCATCGTGCTTTCCTTCCAGAATCTCCTTAAATCCACGGACGTTATCAGCGATATCAACGTACTGACCTGCTGAGCCAGTGAAAATCTCTGCTACGAAGAAAGGCTGAGATAGGAAGCGCTGAACCTTGCGAGCTCGGTTAACAACCGCCTTGTCGTCTTCAGAAAGTTCGTCCATCCCCAAAATTGCAATAATGTCCTGCAGGTCCTTATAGCGCTGCAGCAACTGCTGAACACCGCGTGCAGTCTGGTAGTGCTCTTCACCGAGGATATCAGGTGTGAGGATACGAGAGTTTGAATCCAGGGGGTCAACTGCTGGATAGATTCCCAACTCAGCAATAGCACGACTCAAAACAACAGTTGCATCCAAGTGCGAGAAAGTGGTTGCTGGTGCGGGGTCTGTCAAGTCATCTGCAGGTACATAGACCGCCTGTACGGAGGTAATGGAGCCTTTCTTAGTCGAGGTAATCCTTTCCTGCAGGTTCCCCATTTCGGTAGAGAGTGTTGGTTGGTAACCTACCGCCGAGGGAATCCGACCCAGTAGAGCGGATACTTCAGAACCAGCCTGAGTAAAGCGGAAGATGTTATCGACAAACATCAGCACGTCAGCTCCCTCAGCATCGCGGAAATTCTCGGCGACGGTCAATCCAGTCAAAGCTACCCTTGCGCGAGCTCCTGGGGGTTCGTTCATCTGGCCGTATACGAGACTGGTCTTATCAAGAACTCCAGACTCTTTCATCTCATTCCAGAGGTCATTACCTTCGCGAGTGCGCTCACCCACGCCTGCAAAGACAGAGAAACCACCATGCTCAGCAGCGATGTTTCGGATCAACTCCATGATTACAACAGTCTTGCCGACGCCAGCGCCACCAAACAGTCCAATTTTTCCACCCTTGAGAAATGGGCAGAGCAGATCCAGAACCTTGATCCCGGTAACTAGCATCTCCGCCTTGGTTTCTTGCTCTTCGAAAGTTGGTGGCTCACGATGAATCGGTAAAAAGTTCTTGTTATTGATCGGCCCCATCTCATCGACGGCATCACCGGTGACGTTGATGATTCGTCCTAGAACTTCACGGCCTACAGGTGCCTGAATAGGCTTGCCCGTGCTCTTAGCGTCCATACCGCGGGCCAGACCCTCGGTGGGGCCCATCGAAATACTGCGAATAGTGTTTTCGCCAAGGTGCTGCTGGACCTCACAGACCAGAGTTGAGTTGTCTTCAATGGTGATTTCAAGAGCAGAGTAGATTTCGGGCAGCTCTCCGCTCTCAAACATCACATCCACGACGGGACCCATGATCTGGGTGGTCTTACCTATGCTCATATCCTATCTCTGGCAAGAGGGTCTTCAGTTTCAGCAGCTCAGCTTACAAGCTTTCAGCACCACTGATGATTTCAATCAGTTCCCTCGTAATCGCGGCTTGACGACTACGGTTATAGTAGAGATTCAACTGCTTGATCATTTCTCCGGCGTTCTTGGTAGCAGAATCCATCGCTGTCATCCGAGCTGCATGTTCTCCAGCCAAAGTACCTAACCAAGCTGTGTACATTTGATTTTGTATATACTGCTGAACCAAGGGGCCAATGAGTTCTTCGACATAAGGCTCAAAGAGAACTTCTTGTTCCTCCGTTTCCTCGGCATCTTCGAGCGGTCGGATCGGCAGCAAGGTCTGAATAATCGGTTCTTGAGTCAAGATGCTCTTGTACTCGTTGAAGACCAGATAGACTTTATCCAACTCTTCAGCTGCAAATCTTTTGGTCAATCCATCAAGTACTGTGAAGACAATATCTAAATAGTTTTCTGGCCGAGCATCGGGATAGTCTGCTGCAATCTTGTGGTTGGTGCGGCGGAAAAAGTCTCGGCCTTTTCGTCCCACGATATGCATCTCTGCGCTATCTATCCCCTCTTCGTGGAGAGTTCGAGCCAGCAGTTTACAGAGGTTAGCGTTGAAACCTCCACAGAGACCACGATCCGAAGTCATGAGGACCACGGCAATACGCTTCCCCTCTTGATCCCGAAAAAGAGGATTGTCATCCGGCGTCAACTTGCCGGAGAGAGAAGAAACAACTGCCCTCAGTTTTGTTGAATAGGGCCGGGCACGTCGGATAGTGTCCTCAGCTCGGTTCAACTTAGCAGCAGAGACCATCTTCATTGCACTGGTGGTCTTCTGCGTCTTTTTGACGCTAGTGATTCGATTGCGGATTTCTTTGAGGCTGGGCATCAGATCTCACGTTGATAGTGTACCTGGCTATGAGCCAGACACAGGATGGCTTAGCACTCAGGCTGCCTGAAATGTTTCGACGTACTCACTGAGAGCCTTCTTCAGGCCATCCTGGACAGCGTCAATGTTCTGGTTTTCGATAAGCTGATTACGCAGGTCCGCATATTGCCCGTGCATCAACTGCAGGAAGCCATTTTCGAAGTCACGAATGCTAGCTACAGAGATGTTATCTAGGTAGCCGTTAGTAGCAGCAAATATCACCATCACTTGGTCGACCCAGTGCATCGGTGAATATTGCGGTTGCTTGAGTACTTCTACGAGACGCTGACCTCGGGCCAACTGCCGCTGAGTTGATGCGTCCAGATCGCTTCCAAATTGAGCAAAAGCTTCTTTTTCACGGAACTGGGCTAGGTCTAGCCGCAATGTGCCAGCAACCTTTTTCATTGCCTTGACCTGAGCAGCACCCCCAACCCTAGAAACAGATAGGCCGACATTGATCGAAGGTCTTACCCCAGAGTTAAAGAGATCTGTGCTGAGAAAGATCTGACCATCAGTGATCGAAATCACGTTGGTCGGAATGTAGGCCGACACGTCCCCTGCCTGAGTTTCGATGACGGGCAATGCAGTCAAGGAACCACCACCGAGTCCATCATGGAGCTTACAAGCTCGTTCAAGCAGACGGCTGTGAACGTAGAAAACATCTCCTGGGAAAGCCTCACGTCCCGGTGGACGGCGAAGTAACAGTGATAATTGGCGGTAGGCAACTGCTTGCTTTGAAAGATCGTCATAGATACAGAGGACGTGCTTGCCCTTGTCTCGGAAGTATTCTCCCATACTGACCCCTGAGTAGGGGGCAATAAACTGTAGAGGAGCGGGTTCGGAGGCTGTCGCAGCTACAATGATTGTGTAGTCCATCGCATTAGCATCTTCCAGACGTTGAACGATCTGGGCCATGGTGGAGCGTTTTTGTCCAATACCAACGTAGATGCAGATAACGTCACCACCCTTCTGGTTGATGATTGTGTCGACGGCAATTGCTGTTTTGCCAGTCTGGCGGTCGCCAATGATCAGCTCACGCTGACCCCGTCCAATTGGTACCATGGAGTCGATGGCCTTGAGTCCTGTCTGCATTGGCTCGTGAACAGACTTTCGGGTAACGATTCCTGGAGCTATGACTTCAACTAAGCGAGTTTCTCCTGTACCCAAAGGGCCTTTGCCATCAATCGGCTCTCCAAGTGGACTAACAACACGCCCTAGCAGAGCATCTCCAACAGGAACCTCAGCGATACGCTCTGTGCGGCGCACCTCATCTCCTTCCTTGATGCCTGAGTCGCTACCGAAGATCACGATACCGACGTTATCTTCCTCAAGGTTGAGGGCCATGCCCGTTGTTCCATCGGAAAATTCAACTAACTCTCCAGCTCGTACATTGTCCAAGCCGTGGACGCGTGCGATGCCGTCCCCGACGAGCAACACGGTACCCACTTCGGTCTTGGTCGCTTTCTTATCAAAATTCTCAATTTGCTTTTGGATGATCGCGCTGATCTCTTCGGCTCGTAGTTTCATAACCTCTCAACCCCTGATGATCGATTCACGGACTTGGATAAGTTGGTTGCGGATGCTCCCGTCGATCACCATCGAACCGATGCGTGTGACGATGCCGCCGATGATGGAAGGATCCACTGATACATGGATTTGTACGGTCTTGCCAGTACTGGCAGAGAGTTGTTCCTGCAGTTTCTGCAACAAATCTTTGCTCTCTTTGCTGCGTGGTTCTTTGGCGACCGTGACTTCTGCGGGAAGAATTCCCATCGCCTCTTGAGTCAACAAGGCGAACGCCTGAGCAATGTCATGAACAAGTGTCAGGCGGCGTTTACTGAGCAGGTAGCGTAGGAAGGTGCTGACCAATGGAGACAATTTCATGTTGGTCAGTATTTCTGTAAGGATATTGTTGCGTACCGCCATTGGCACTTTGTTGTTGCTCAGGCTGTCCTGCAATTCGACAGCTTCGTACAGGGTGTCAGAGAAGTCCTTTAGTTCAGTCTCAACCTGCTCCAGACTATTTTCCTTTTGGGCAAGGTTAGAAAGGGCCGAGGCGTATCTGCGAGCAATCACCATTTGGCTCATTGGCTTCCTCCACTCGGCAATTCATCAACGAAATCTTGAATCAATTTTTTCTGCTGGTCTGCGTTGACACGTTGCTGCAACTTTTCTTCAGCCAGATCGATGGTCACTCCAGCTACCCAGCGGCGTAAGTCGTATTCAGCTTTTTTGAATTCCTGCTCAATGGTGAAGCGAGCATAGTCGGTGATTCGTTTTACCTCAGCCTCGCCTTCCTCCAAGATTCGCTGACGCTCGACTTCTGCAGTGACTTTGGCTTTTGCAATCATTTCGGTTGCTTCATGCTCTACCTTCTCAAGTTTCTCACGTGCCTTGGTCAACTCTTCCTCAATACGCTGTTCAGCCTGACGTGCTTCCTCAATTGTAGCCTTGGCTTCTTCTGCAGACTTGCCCAATGCGTTACTGATGGGTTTGCGAGCAAAATAGTAAAGGATTGCCAACAGAATAATTGTGTTAACTACTTTCCAGAAGAAGTCTAGCATTGATGCTTGTCCTTCTTCTCCAGCGGCCCAGAGTGGTGCTGACCAAAGCAGTCCAATCAGCAGCACGCTACACATGCCGGTTCTCTTCATCATTATGCAATCCTTTCTCATCGTGAGTCCCACAAAGGTGGGCAGCAAGGAGGGAAGTTAGTTGAGCAGGCGGCCAACAGTTCGTTCTGACAATTCTTCCGTCAATTGTTGCAGAGTCGCTCGTGTCTGTTCCGTCTCAGAAATCAGATGTTCATGAGCACTGCGAGCCTCCTTCTCCAATAAATCCCGCTGTTTAAGAATGGTTTCCTCGCGTTGCTTATGACTTTGTTCGTAAGCTTCATTCATCACGTGTGCTACTTTTGAACGGGCAACATGAAGTTTCTGATCAAATTGGTCTCCAAGAGTCTCAATTTCTTTAGTCAGAACAGCTACTCGATCTCGTCGATCCTGGACAAATTTTTCGCGTTGATCAATGGTACGCAAAACAGGTTGGAACAGGAGAGAATTTAAGGATTTGTAGACGACAAAAATGATCACTAGAGTTACAATTGGGGTCGCCAGTTGGAAGTGCAGTAATCCGTAGTCTACCGCGAGACCGCCCCAAGCATTTTCAATAATTGTTTGTTTGTAGTCCATTCCCTTTGCCTTCAGTCTTGTGAGATGTAAGCAATTTCGGTTTGTTGGAGCCTTCTTTTAAAAAGAAGATTGAAGGGAGGACAATTTCGTAACATAAGATGAGGTTGACGGTCAAGCGTCTTTTCAGTAGTAGTGAGTTAAATTTTGCTTTTGTTGACTGCAAATCCAAACTATTTATACCTGAAATTTGATGAGGGACTCAATGCGTATTCATGCAATTTGTTTTGATCTCGATGGCACTCTGCTCGACACGTTGGTAGATATTGGCAATGCAGCGAATGCTGCGCTACTACGATTTGATCTGCCAACACACCCTCTGGAGTGTTATCGTTATTTCGTGGGGGAAGGTGCCAGCTGCTTGATGGAGAAGGTACTCCCCCAGACATGTGTTGCTGAGGAATGGAATGATCGTTTGCTGGAAGCCTTTGAAGAAGAGTATGCTCTGGGTTGGAGGAAGCAGACTTGTCTCTATACTGGAATCGTGGACTTGTTAGATGAGTTGACTCAAGCGGCTTGGCCTCTGGCGATTCTTTCGAACAAGCCGGATACTTTTACTCAGCAATGCGTGCAGCATTTCCTTGGAGCTTGGCCTTTCCAAATTGTTCGAGGGCAACAGGCCGGTACTCCCCGAAAGCCAGATCCAACTGGGATGCAACTGATTGCTCAAGAACTTAGCTTGCCAGTCGAAACACTCTGCCTGGTTGGAGATACCGGTATCGATATGCAGACTGCCACGAATGCGGGCAGTTACCCGATTGGAGTTAGTTGGGGTTTCCGAAAGGTTAAAGAACTTCAGGAGCATGGAGCACGCTTGGTGGCTGATTCTCCAGTAGAACTTGCAGCGTGGTTGCGAAAGCAGCATGCCGAATTTAACTAAAAAAAACTGGCATCTCTGAGGGACCTCCGATAGCGTAATTCCCTTCGAAAAGCTGATCCCCTTCCCGTATCCAATTCGTGCTGCCCGCCATGCTGATCCAATGTCCGGAATGTCATCGACGTTACGAATTCGCTATTGAGGCTCTCCCGGATACTCATAGATCGCAATGTATTCATTGCAATTGCCTGATTCCTTTGCCTGGTCCACCTGCTGTCAAGCATGAAACCAAAGCCAATACAACAGAGTTGAAGCCTAGTCCGGAGGGGGAAGCCGCTTATCGACGCTCAACCACTCTTGCCAAGAGTGAGACTCGTCCAGCACCACCACCAGTGGAACCTGTTCTGCCTCTCTCACCACCACTGCCTGCTCAGAAAAAGCTGCAGATCCCTGATGAATTGGATGGAATTCCTGAGTCAGAGCCCACTAATCCAGCAGATCTTCAGGAATTGCGTGGTCTGCTGGGAGTACCTCTGCCACCAGGTCGTGAAACACAGGGGGCAGAGTTCATTCCTCCTCCCAAATCTAGCATTTTGGAAGGTTCGGCGTTGATGGAGCAGGCCCCTCGGAAGGAAGATGATACTGAATCACTTTTGCACGATTCACCTCCTACGGAAGAAGCAGAAGAAGCCCAGAGTATCTTTGAACAGTCAATTCATGAATCATTTCCTGAGAAACTAGAGTCAAAAGAGCAGAGCAGCACACCATTGTTTGAGGACGATGGAGCAATTCCAGAAATTCCAGTACCTGAGCCCCCTCCAAAACCAAAATCTACGCCTCAGCCTGAAAAAGTAGCAGCACCAAAGCCACCGCCGGCTGAGCCTGTTCCGAAAGCGGAAGCGAATCCTGAGCCCAAGCCAGAAGTCATATCCACTCCAAAGCATGAGGTGCAACCCGAACCGAAACCGAAAAAACCAATAACACCGAAACTAGAGGTACCATCCAAGTCACCACTGAAGCAACTGCCAGCTCCTGGTCCAGTACCAGAGCAAGCGAAGGTGAAAGAAGAAGCTCCTACGGTCAGCCAGATTTTTGAGAAATCCAGAGCAGAAGCTCGTATTCCTTGGGGTCGGCTAACTCTTGTAAGTACACTGGCAAGCATGGGTCTTTTGTTGATCCTCTGGACAGGTGGTTACCTGCACATGGTCGACTCTCCCTTGCTTAGTCGTTTGGTTGGTGTACAACTGCATCAGTTTGAGTTTGTCGGTAATCTGCGAGTAGAAAAATTTCGTAACAATTTTAGCCGTCAAGCGATTCATGTGATGACGGGAACAGTGCGTTCAAATTTTTCAGATTCCTCTAACATCAGTTCGATCCGGCTCAAGGGTCTAGCCTTTGATGACGACCAGAAAATTCTGGAAAGCCAAGTGGTGTATGCAGGCGTGGTGCTGTCTCATCAGGAACTAAGCGAGTGGAGCGTGAGCCGTATTCGAGAGCAGTACAAGGAACGCTACGGGCGCAATGAGATTAACCGCAACCTGCGGGAAGGCGAAGAACTGCCATTCCAGGTTGTGCTCTTCGAGGCTGGCGAACTGTTCAGCAAAGCTTCTGCCCAGATCATCAGTTACCAGCGGGATGGGCGAGATGTCTACGTGAGGATTGCAGAAAACTAAGCTTAAAAAAAGCTTGTATTCCAACTAGTTTCTTCTTAGTTTATAAAGTTTTTAAACTTTCAATCTCCAATCCTTAGGAGTGTCTGATGTACGCAATCATTCAGGCCGGAGGCCGTCAGCACCGCGTCGCGCCTGGTGAGGTAGTACGGCTGGACCGCATGCAGAGTGAGCAGGGTGCAACCTTTGAGACAGATCAAGTGTTGCTGATCCAAACAGACGATGGTGAAGTTCGTGTGGGAACGCCTGTGGTTTCTGGGGCCAAGGTGCAAGGCGAGGTGGTTGAGCACATGAAAGATCGCAAGGTCATCGTGTTCAAGCGCAAGCGCCGCAAAGGCTATCGTCGCAAGCAGGGCCATCGACAACAATATACATTAGTGCGCATCTCTGAGATTAGCGCCTGATCTTCATTTCTGAACTTTCCTTTAGGAAGTATCATGGCACACAAGAAAGCTGGTGGCAGCAGCCGCAACGGACGCGATTCAATCGGCAAACGACGTGGCGTCAAGCGTTTTGGTGGACAGATCGTTAAGGCAGGAAATATCTTGGTTCGTCAAGTAGGAACTACCTTCCATGCAGGTCAAAATGTGGGCGTTGGTAAGGACTACACGCTATTTGCTCTCAGTGATGGTGCGGTCAGCTTCACTCGCAAGCGCAATGACCGTTGCTTCGTCAATGTTCTCCCTACGGCGGCAGAAGCTTCCCTGGCTGCTACGGGAGCATGAGCCGCTTGCGTGCCCTGACAGGCATCAAGCCTTCGGGCACTCCCCATCTAGGCAACTACCTCGGTGCCTTGAGACCTGCGCTGCAATTGCAGCAAACGCACGACACCCTCTATTTCATTGCTGACTACCACGCTCTGACTACTGTTCGGGAACCAGCCCAGTTGAAAGAACATACCTATGATCTAGTGGCCGTGTTCGCTGCCTTGGGTATGAACTTCGACCAGCACACTTTTTTCCGCCAGTCCGACATTCCAGAAGTTACCGAGTTTGGCTGGATTCTTTCCTGTATCACGGCCAAGGGCTTGCTGGAACGAGCCCACGCCTTTAAAGATGCACAGTCCAAGCAGCAGGAAGTCAATCTTGGCCTATTCTGCTATCCAATCCTCCAGGCCGCAGACATTCTACTCTATGACTCGAACTTTGTGCCTGTTGGCAAGGACCAGAAACAGCATCTGGAAATGACTCGTGACATCGCCCTGCGCTTCAACCATCTCTATGGAGAGGATGCGCTGGTGGTGCCTGAGCCACTGATTGGTGAAGAGGTGGCGACGATCCCAGGACTGGATGGTCAGAAAATGAGCAAGTCCTACAACAATGTGATACCATTGTTTGCCCCTGCCAAGAAGGTCCGTAAATCAATCATGCGGATTCAGACCGACTCTCTTGGAGTGGAAGATCCTAAAGATCCTGATCAATGCAACATCTTCCAACTCTATCGACATTTCACCACCGCAGAAGAACAAGCTGTCTTGGCAGAGTGTTACCAAGCGGGTGAGATGGGCTATGGTGAGGCGAAACAACAATTGTTCGAAGTAGTAGAGCGCGAATTGGGAGAAGCCCGAGAAGCTTACTTTCAGCTGCGCGAGCAGCCCGAGACTCTGGAAGGAATCTTGGAAAAAGGTCGTGACAAAGCTCGACGCGTAGCTTTGGAAGTTCGCAAACGAGTGCGCAACAGCGTTGGTCTTTAGGTAAAGCCCCTGTGATGAAAACTCAGATTCCTGACGTTCTGGCTCAACGTTACGCAAGTACTGCAATGTGTGAGCTGTGGTCAGCAACAGGAAAGATTCGTCTGGAACGTGAGTTCTGGATTGCTGTGATGAAAGCACAGCAGACAGTCGGTGTCGAAATTTCAGACCTTGCGATTACGGCTTACGAGCAAGTTAAAGATAAGATTGACCTAGAGCGAATCGCAGAACGTGAACGTACGTTGCGACATGATGTCAAGGCCCGTATCGAAGAATTTTGTGACTTGGCTGGAGAGCAACAGATTCACAAGGGCCTGACCAGCCGAGATCTGACGGATAACGTTGAGCAACTACAGATTCTCCGCTCACTGGCCCTCCTTGAAGATAAGTACATCGCAGTCCTCTATCAGCTGGCCCGCTGGGCTGAGCGCACTCGAGATTGGCTGCTAGTGGCTC
>DPLM01000153.1:24991-27938 GCA_003541985.1 Deltaproteobacteria bacterium
TCGAGATTGGCTGCTAGTGGCTCGCACACACAATGTTCCCGCCCAACCAACCACTCTTGGGAAGCGTCTCGCCATGTTTGGAGAGGAAATGCTACAGGCTCTCCAGCGTTTACAAAGCTTGTGTTCTAATTACCCTTTGCGAGGTTTGCAAGGTGCAGTTGGGAACCAGCTAGATCAGCATATCCTCCTACAGGATCCAAAAAAGGTTCGCAAACTGGAAGCAGCTGTCTGCGAGTACTTGGGAGGGCCAGCACAGCTCCAGGCTGTAGGTCAGGTCTACCCACGCAGTCTCGATACAGAAGTGGTGCATTGCTTGTTCGGGTTGAGTTCTGGTATCAGTAGCCTGGCCAAGACACTCCGTCTGATGTCAGGGCAAGGATTGTTCACAGAGGGCTTCCAGTCTGGTCAGGTTGGTTCTTCGGCAATGCCCCACAAGGTTAACGCTCGCAATGCTGAGCGTATTACCGGCTTGCATCAAGTGCTCAATGGATATGTGAATATGTTGATGGGACTCAGTGGGGACCAGTGGAATGAAGGCGACGTTGCTTGCTCAGTTGTGCGGCGGGTGGCGCTACCTGGAGCCTTCTGGGCCTTTGATGGTCAGTTGGAGACCATGCTGACTATTTTGCAGGAGATGGGGTTTTATGAGGATCTGATCCGTCGCGAGGTAGATCAGCACCTCCCTTTCTTGGCGACTACAACAATTTTGATGGCAGCTGTACGCAAGGGAGGAGGTCGAGAGCAGTTGCATGACTGCATCAAGCAGCATGCACTACGAGTAGCGGAAGAACTCCGCAGCGGAATTCGCTTAGAAAACAATCTGCTGCAGCGCTTGGCAGAAGATCCAGCACTGCCTTTGGACCTACAAGAGCTACAGTTGTTGCTTACAGACTCTGAACGTTTGGTCGGTTCAGCTCCAGAGCAGGTGAATGCCTTCTTGAAAAGAGTGGCTCGCTTGGTGTTTGAGCATCCGATCTGCCGAGCAATCAAGCCTGAACCACTTCTCTGAAGTGGATCGCTTAGACAGGTTTCTCTGCCTTGTTGGCGATCTGCTTTTCTTCTGAAAAATTCCTCTCTTTCTTTGCTGGCACGCGACAAACGTTGGGGTTCATTCAGGTGGGCATCCCAAACTTTGGCAGAATCCAACGTTGCAATACAATCCAGAAGATGACAAAACCAAGCAGTCCAAGAAAGTCCATATTCTTCTCAAAACTAATTCTAATAAAATATCATAATATATAAATAAAAAATAATATTGCCAGTCTAAATCAAGTCCCATGACTGATCCAACAAAGATTCTGATTCGCATGCCGAACTGGTTGGGCGACCTGATGATGGCGACAGCTTTTTGTCAAGCGGTGTTAGAACGTTTTCCCGAAACGGTAGTGGACCTGATCGTCCGTAAAGGTTTTGAAGGATTACCGCTGCCTCATCGGGGAAATCTCTTGCCTTTTGACCGAGAACTAGCCAAGGCAGGAGATTTTGGTACTGAGTTTGTCAACCAAGATTATCAGCGGATCTATGTATTACCGCCCAGCTTTTCTTCTGCATGGATGGCTTGGCGCAGCCGCATTCCAGAACGCATTGGTTACTCTGGTGATGGCAGGCGTTGGCTTTTGCGTCCAGCCATACGGCCTGCTTGGAAACCGCGTACACGGCATCTTGTTGAAGAGTACCTGCACCTTCTCAATCCAGAGGATACCAAGACTTCATTGGTTTTTCCGCAGCTTGAGTTGAGCGAAGAATGGGTCAGTGAACAGTTACGAGGTCTACCTGCGCTGCCCAAAAGTTTTATCGCGTTGGCTCCTGGGGCGATCTATGGACCAGCCAAGCAGTGGCCAGAAGTTTATTATCATGAGGTGGCCGCTCAGCTATCTCAGAAATGGAACGAATCCATCCTGATTCTGGGCACTCCAGCGGATCATGCCAGTGGTGAGAAGATTGCCCAAGGGTTGTCTGGCGTTGAGAACTGGTGTGGTCGTTCTAATCTACCGCAGCTCGTGGCATTGCTATCCAGAGCAAAACTATTGCTGAGTAATGATTCTGGCAGTATGCACATCATGGCAGCGCTGCAGCGTCCTCAACTAGCGGTTTTTGGTTCCACCTCCCCAACGTGGACCCGTCCTCTCAGTCCACATGCTCGTTTCCTGTATCGAGCTGAGCCTTGTTCTCCCTGCTTCAACCGAACCTGCCAATTTAGCCACACAAACTGCTTGATCAGTATTCAGCCAGCGGATGTAGTCCAAGAGTTGGAAAACATGCTGGTGTGATGGTAGAAAGAAAATCTAGCAATATCGTTAGCTATTCAAATATAGATTTTGCTTCTCTTTGTTAAATTTTTGCAACAAAGCGATGGAGTCAACATGAAAAAGATGAACTGTTTTTTGCTAATTTGACTACTTTGGCTGGCAAATGGGTCAGCTTGGGCGTAGACCTACACCATCGAAATTGTACCATAGCAGTCGACAAGCCAACTGACAAAGCTCTGGGGTTCAAGTTGCAAGCCGGCACAGCTAAGGACATATCGACTTTTGAAGAGTGAGTGTTTGATAGATGCTATGATTTTATATACATGAATCCATATCACTATGTGTGTGTTCTCATAGAAGCCTGGATACCGAGCTGTCGCACTAGAAAAAGACAAACTCATTCAGGGGATTCTAGTGGTATAAAAGGATTCTCTGATTAAAGATGTCGCAGACTTGAAACAGCAGCAATTGAGCTTTACTTCACTTGCAGCCTTCGCAGCCAGAGTGCTGCCAAGAGCGAGTTTGACCAAGTAAAGTATTCCACAGAGCTAGCAGAAGAGCTTACTAGGGTAGTCTCCACATCGGAAAAGAAGGTGAACTCAGGTTGCAGATTATTGGATGATACCCAAGGTTTGTTGAAAGAAATTTTTAAGACAACAGAGTTAATAGTGGAGATGATGCAGGTGATCTGTCAGGCT
>DPLM01000153.1:28274-29498 GCA_003541985.1 Deltaproteobacteria bacterium
CCGAGGAGCAGTCACAGGGAATCCGTCAGGTCAATTATAGTCCTTGGAAACTCTGAATCAGTATCAAAACCCTTGCTGCTACGGTAGGCAGTGTGGTTGGTGATGGCTGTAAAGTAATCCATCACCCAAGCAGTAGCTCTTGATGCCTTCCACTTCCAGCGATCGTCAGATTGGCTTTGAGCAATTAGAAATCATTTGCCCATTTTACCTCTTGATTAGAGAAGATTTCTGCGTTGCGCAGTTGTCGTGCCTTCTCAAGAGACTCTGGCCCGAGTTTTCTGAGGGGAACCGCTACAGGATGCTGTAGTCATTGTCCGACCTCTAGGAGTCCAATGTCAAAGATGTCCGTGAAAGCGCGAATTGCGTTTGTCTTGGCCACGCTGATCATCGTCGTTTACTTCTCGGTTCAAGTCCTCACAGTACTCAAGTTCATTCCCTCCACTTATACCGTTTCGGTTTTTGGTTTGAGCTGTGTGTTGCTGTTCATGCCCCCGTTTCTGGTTCTGGTCATTGACATTGTAGAGAAGCAGCGCCTGGAGAAGCAGGCGTTTAAACAGATTGAGCAGTTGGCGAGTCAGCTGCAGGAAATACTAGCTAAGGAGCGCGAAAGCCAGTTGCTGCTGCAGCAAGCCTCACACAAGGTGCAGCAGGAGTCCAGCATACTAGAGAGTACAGGTCGACAGTTGGCAGATCGAGCTTCAGATCAAGCAGCCTCCCTGGAGGAGATCAACTCCTCAACTTTGGAATTGAATGCACAGGCCAGTCAAAACTATGAATTGGCTACCAAAGCCACTAAAGGGAGTGAGCAGATGAGCCGTCAGGCGCAGGCGAGCAGTGAACAGATGCAGCGCTTTTCTAGCACAATGGAAGAGCTTGGATCTTCGATAGAGAGCGTTACACAGATTACCTCGTTGATTGGTGAGATTGCTGCGCAGACTCGCATGCTGGCTATCAATGCTTCGATTGAAGCGGCCCGAGCCGGTGCACATGGAGCCGGTTTTGCGGTGGTAGCCCAGGAGGTTCAAGAGCTCGCAGTACAGACATCAGAGTTAGCAGAAGAGATTACCAGGGTAGTCTCTACATCTGAAGAGAAGGTGAGTTCAGGTCGTAGATTACTGGGTGATACCCGGGGGTCTTTGACAGAAATTTTTAGGACAACACAATCGGTAGTGGAGATGATGCAGATGATCCGTCAGGCTGCCGAGGAGCAGTCACAGGGAATCC
>DPLM01000378.1 GCA_003541985.1 Deltaproteobacteria bacterium
GCTGTCAGAAAGCTGGAGGGCAACTAACAATCGAGTATTTCCCTCCCCCTCTTGAACGCCAGACCACGTTTTAATAGATTCCTGCCAATCGTTTTCTCTTTGCAATGAAACCCTTAGGACTGGATTCACTAGAAACGCAGCTGGTGCCATTCCACTTGGAGCGTATGACTCAAAGTCTATGAAGCTTATGTTTTCTGTATTCATCGCCTGTCGTA
This sequence comes from Deltaproteobacteria bacterium, assembly GCA_003541985.1. Classification (GTDB taxonomy): domain Bacteria; phylum SAR324; class SAR324; order SAR324; family NAC60-12; genus JCVI-SCAAA005. The sequence goes on from DPLM01000378.1 coordinate 216, forward strand.
CCACTCTGCCCAAACTACTTTGTGAGTAGGGTCCGCTCAGGATATTTGTTTGGTAATCGACATCTTTGGCAACAGTGTAGAAGATTTCACCATCTGGATGGATCAGAAACAGATCATAGTATTGGTTTAACTCTACAAAACGCGCATAGAATTCAGCCCCCTCCACGTCCCTCGGATTAAGCACTTCACTGACTGCTATTTCACTGACTATCACCCAATTGAATTTTTCAAATTTGAACGGACTCCAAGCACTTAGCACATACTGGTTCAGATAATTTTTTACAACGCCCACTCCTGCTTCTCCAAACAGACCTGCCTGGACAGGCGCTGTGTCAATTATCGTACCTCTAGCGAACGAGATCTCTATAGAAAAATTTTGAGGGTCTAGAAAAGAATCAGAACGCAAGCGTAGGTCATTACCAACGAGGTAAGTTTCTCCAGTTTCCCCTAAACCGCTGCGATCACTCATCACATTCTTGAAACGATCCACAGGAAACTGGAAAATTGCTACTCCCAATTGGGTTTGACCCGTCAAGGTCTCTTCAAAAATAGGAACCGCCATGAACGCAGCTGGAGTATCAAAACTTGGCCAATACGGCTCAAAATCCTCAACAAAAAACTCACCAGGAGCATCAGCAGAGTTCGCTTGCTGAAAAATCCTCCCTAATGCTGTCTCAGCAAAAGGTCCATCTACCAAAGAAGTACCAAAATCAATTTCTTTGGAAACTGAATAAACAACTCGACTGCTCCTAGCATCCACAAGGAAGATGTCATAGAATCCATGTGTTTTTAGATAGTCTCGGATGAAGGGCTGTAATTCAGAGTGGAGCCTACTGTAAGCCGTTTCGTCTGGTTTATTAAGTGCATCCTTTAGCTCGATTGGATTGGGATTATTGACAATAAAAGCATGCTGCAAAGCAACGCTTGCATCGTCTAACTTGGAGAAATACTTCTCAGTCTCTGGGTCTGTCCCACCATTCAATTGCTGGTAATTGTCAGTAAACTCGTTTTCCCAGTATCCTAGTAATTCTTCTCGCATTCTATTGAGATCGGCCTCCTCTAGGTTCTGCTCTGGAATGTAATTTCGAAAGAAATTGGGCAAGGCCCACATGCTCTCAACGATCAGCTTGTTTTTGGCTAAGTCGATGCTCTGGGCTTTAATTGTCTGCAGGTAGTCCTGCAACGCTACCTGTTTTGCATCTCGAATTGCGATCAGCTTACTCTCTGCAGCTATCTGAAAACTTTCTACTGTCTTGCCTGTCACTGCCAGATCACCTTGCTGCTGGGTAAAATAAGTCTCTAGCTGCTGCTGTTTGTTCTCACGCAATCCCCTCAGTTTTTCGTAAGTTTGTGTAATCAGTGAAGTAGTAGCCATCAGTATACCAACAACTGTCAACAATACGGCTGGTACAAAGCCCACAAGCAAAAAACTGCCAACCAGCTTACGCTGCATTGGAATGTCTTTGAGTCGCAAGGTCTTCTCCTTATTGCAGGAACAGAACTGTAAAGATTTAAACGACTTGGGATTATTTTTTAGAGAGGACGAAAGAGCAGTTGAAAATTACTTGCCAGATTCCAATGCGTAGATGAATTCCTTGGCTTCGTGAAGTGTACAGTCCGTATAGCTGCGAACTAGTTGAATGGCTTCAAATTTACGCCCAGCGCTAAGCAGCGCCAAGACCTCTGCCTCTAGCTCTGCCTCTTCCTCTTGGTCCATCGTCCAATTGTCCCAATCTGGAAACCATTGGTTGTCATATAGCCAGTTATTGAGAAAGTACACTTGGGTTCGCAAGACAAGCAAGTTACAGAAAACTGCACTTCCGATACTTAAAAGCAGAGCTTCCGCCTGAGTGACAGGAAGATATTGTGGTAAAACAAGGCTAGTTGAGCCAATCAGAGCCATCCAGGAGAGCGCCCCAGCCCAAGGCAACCATCTTCTAGGCGCTGTTTGGGATGATGGAAGCAAATCCTCCTGGGAGTCCTGCGATCGCTCGTGTTTAGCTGCTTGCATGTCACCCAGTTCCACAAGAGAGAGTGAATAATGAAAGGATATCTTCAAATCTGCAATCACTATTCCTTTTCAGAAAAAGCGCTTAAAACCTGGGCTAGAAGGGAGTTATTGTAGAAAGGGGTTGTGTTGCTTCTCGTGACCAATCGTTGATTCAGGCCCATGTCCAGGAACAAACGCAAAGTCATCATCCAAGAGCAGGAGTTGGGTATGAATGGACTCCAGCAACTGCGCATGATTTCCACGTGGGAAGTCTGTACGACCTATCGAGCCCTGAAAGAGAACATCGCCCATCCAAATCCGGCGTGACAATTTATGGATCAGCACCACATGTCCGGGAGTGTGCCCTGGACAATGGCGAACCTGTAGGGTTTGTTCTCCAACAGTTACCTCGTCACCCTGAAAGAGCCAACGGTTTGGAAGAAAAGAAGACACCTTTGGGAAGTTGAAGTAGTGACTCTGCTCATCAAGGGCTTCAATCCAAAACAGATCATCTTCATGGGGACCTTCTACCGGAACACCAAGCCGCTTAACCATCTCCCCTGTCGCCCCAACGTGATCTATATGACCGTGAGTCAGGATGATCTTCGTCAGTGTAAGATCCGTTTTTTCCAGAATTCCCAGTAAACGATCTACTTCTCCTCCTGGATCCACAAAGGCAGCTTGACGAGTTGTTTCACACCAGATCAAGGAACAGTTCTGAACAAAGGGGGTGACAGGACAAATCCGATAACTGAGACCAGACATCAAAACTCCAAAGGAAGGAAAATTCAGGAAGGGTCCTCACAGACTCGCTCGAAGGTGGCGAAGGTCCAGCCATAGCATTGGCCAAGATCACAGGCCTTGCGCCAGTCAATACATGCGGGCGCACGCTGTTTCAAATAGTAGTAGGCCTTGCCACGTAGATAGTGTCCTTCTGCGTGCTCTGGGAATTCCAAGAGCAACTGGTTCAGTTTCTCCAAGCCTACTTCGTAGCGATGAGCCCTCAGGTAGGCTTGCCCCTGGCGAAGTAGAGACTGTTCATGGTTGTAGCTACGAACTTCTTCCTGAAAAGCTGACTGAGCTAACAGCGTAATTGGCCAGCATAACCCACCTAGAAAAAACCAGATCCACCACAAAAGACTATTGTTCCAGACCATCAGGATTGAGAGGCTCTAGCTCTTTCCCAAAAGAAAAAGGCACCCCA
>DPLM01000095.1 GCA_003541985.1 Deltaproteobacteria bacterium
ATGTGTTCATCCAAGTCATCATTGAGCACATAACAACCTTTCTCACCAAGAGTAATTAAGGCGGTGCCAACACCCATTTCGCGTAATTTCAAAGCAGCTTTTCTAGCATCTGTGGCATCGGTTACCTTAATACCTGTGAACGATGAGGCCTCTGTTTCATTGGGAGTTGCATAATCTGCGAGAGCAAAGATCTCCAAAGGAACTTCTGTAGCAGGCGCCGGGTTGAGAATTGTTGGAATACTATGAGCTCTGGCAATCTCCAGTCCCCTTTTTACAGATGGGGAGGATACTTCAAAGTTAGTCATGAAGACTGATGCTTCAGCAATTCTGGAGGTGGCTTGTTCTACATGCTCTGGGCCGAGTAATCCAGCAGCCCCGATCACAACAATGATTGCATTATTACCCGTTGCATCATCAATGATAATATCCGCAGCTCCCGTGGCCTGTTCGTGTGTACGGAAAACGTAATCGGTATTGACTCCTTCAGTGGAATACAAATCAAGAGCGATTTTAGCAAAGGCATCTTCTCCGAGCATTGCAATGAAGCTTACTTCTGCACCGGCTCTTTTGGCGGCCACCGCCTGATTGGATCCTTTGCCACCTGGCCCCAGTTTAAATAGGGGGCCAATAACTGTTTCTCCCATCACAGGCATTCTTGGTGTGCGGAAAGCTAGATCCGCAACAAAAACACCTAAAATGACAACTGGCTTCATAAGTTTCTCTCCAGTTCGTTGAAAATATTTAAACTACGTTTCCGTCTGGGTCTAAGACCCCTTTTACTAAGACAAAGCAACCATAGGACCGTCTTTCGTTACCAGCACAGACAACAGCGTATGAATTGCGTGCTCTCTCGTAAAAGGCAAAGCGTTCAATCGAGCCCATTTTCCACTGATCACCAGAGATCTCTTTTACGACCTGTTGCATATCCATGTGACAAGGAACCAACTCATTGGGATTCCCAACGACTTCCATCCTTAGCACGGCATGCTCAACAAAACTATCTAGCGGGAATACGGATAGAATCGCTCCTGCTGCTTCAGGGATATCGACCCCGTTCATGTTGATCAACTCACCGGTGACAGTATGTGCAGCTACGGAAGCAGATGGAAAATTGCAGTCAGCCAGTATCAATTCATCCCCGTGACCCATAGAGCGGAGAATGTAAAGCAGATCAGCACTTAGCAGCGGATGTATATTTTTGAGCATGTTTCCTCCCAAGAAAAATATTCAGGTGATTCAATTGAAAAACACAGATTTAGATCATATTTTTGCAATCAAGCCAATCCCCAATTTTTGAATTCTTCTGGTCGCGAGTAAGAAACTTGAGCACCTGAACGCTGGACACTTGCAGCCGCAGCTCGATTTGCTTGCTCTGCTGCTTGCCGAAGATCTTGATGCCTTACCCATTCGGCTGCAAATACACCTACAAAAGCATCACCGGCGCCAAGGGTACTAATAACTGGGACGTGATAGGCCTGGAGGTGATCGACGCCCTCAGAGCTGATCATTAAGACACCTCTTTCTCCAAGGGTAATTAAGACATTTGGACAATGTTTGTGAAGCTGCTGTGCTACTATTTTTGCGTCTTGAGTGTTTTGGACTTGGAGGCCGGTTAAGGCAGCGGATTCTACTTCATTGACCACTAGCATATTGATCCATTTCCACCAGGAACGGGGGATATCAGCGGCAGGTGCAGCATTCAAAAGGACGGGAACATCAAAGTCCAAAGCCATTCTTCCGACAGCATCAACCGTTTCGAATGGAATCTCTAGTTGCTGAACTACCAAGCCAATTTCCTTCCAGAATGCAGGATCTGGCTTGAGAAAGTCAGACGTAACATATTCATTTGCCCTTGAAATTACAACGGCCTGGTAATGACCGGACTGGTCAATAAAATCAAGTGCTAGGCCCGATCCGACAGGGTGAGTTTTCAGAAGATCTAGGTTTACTCCTGCGTCAAGCATTGCCTTCCGCAAAATGGTTCCTGCCTCGTCTTCACCGAGACAACCAACGAATTGGGTCTGTGCTCCCCACAACGAGGCTGCAACTGCTTGATTGGAACCCTTACCGCCTGGGTGCTCTTCATATCTTTGCCCCATGATGGTTGCTCCAACAGCAGGTAACTGATCAACGTAGACCATCCTGTCCAAGTTAGCGGCACCAACAACCATAACTCGTTTTTTCAGAGATCCTCCATTGCTTCGAAAGTTTTCAGAATGTCATGATTTGATTGCCAGTTGCTCAAGCCTTTGGCTTCTAACTCAGCAGCCTGATTCCACCAACTAGTGCAACGTCGAATGTTGGCTTCTGCTTCACAAACAGGATCTTCATTGATTGGGAAGGTATCAAAATAGAGGTGTCCATCATATTTAGTACGCTGCAGCCAAAGGAGGCACTCCAAGGTCTGTTGTGGATGAACAGAGCCAAGTAGCATACCATCCTCGCATCCAGGACGCACAAAACCATCGTTGAGCTGCATACCCCAGAGTTTTTTGTGCTTTCCGACAAGTGCTACAGACTGTGCAGGGTTTTCTCCTGCCATCAGGCAGTGACCAAAATCCAGGGTGAGTCCCATGTTCTCTCTGTCAACCTCCAATACCATCAACAATCCAGCCCCTGTGGTGTTCTGTATGAAGTAACGGCGTGGCTCTGTTGGTTTTGGTTCCAAGGAAACCCTAAGTTCTGGAAAGAAATCACAGACTTCTTGGAAACTTTGAACAACGTGCTGCCAAAGTTCACTGTAATTTACTTGAAGAGGGTAGTCATAGCCGTCATAGGCAGGCCACACAATCAACTCTTTTGCACCTAGTTCTTTTGCCCATTGACCGGCTTCCAAAGTCAGTTGGATGGCCTCACGTCGAAGGGATGCATCTGGATTCGTGAAAGCACCCAGGCTGAAATGCTTTGGATATCTCAGACAAACGGCCCCGGTCGATAACCCTGATTCGGAGAGGGCGATCTTGACTTCAGAGATTGAATAGCCTTCCAAATGCTCAGGGTAATTAAAATCAACAAGGTTGAGCCCAGCGATTGTGCCCTGTCGATGAATCCAACCAATGAGGTCATCTCGACCTTCCCAAATTTCAGACTTGGATTTCATGGAATTCAGACGGGATGCAAATGCTGGTAGGGAATCTGATGACATGGACTATTGATTATGAGAGTTACACAAAACTGCAGAATTCCAGAGATCAAGAATTTAAATTCATCGAATTAGTCGGTTCGATGAACTGAAGCAAGCCTTTTCAAGTGATTTCGCCTAGGGTTACAGGCCTTTCTTAAGCTAAAGCGCTAAAAACAAAGAAACCTTATCCTTTGTGCAAGCAGGTTGAAACTTGAAATTCTTATTAGAGAAGAGTTTGGTATTGATGCTTGTTAATTCGTCAAAGCATCGTTGTTAGCAATGTTTGTTACAGTTTATTAGTTTTAAAAAATCTCTGTCAAACGCGCCACACATTCCCCATCTTAGAGGTCCTCCATGAAACGTCTGCTGCACATCTTAATTGCTTCTGCTTTTACTGTCTGGGCACTAATTGTTGTAGGTTCAGTGCAAGCTGCAGATTTTACTCTCAAGCTTCACCATTTTTTGGGCCCAAAAGCCCCTGCTCACACAAAAATGCTGTTGCCTTGGGTTAACAAAGTGGAAAAACTGTCGAAGGGAAGAGTCAAAATTGATATTTATCCAGCAATGTCGCTGGGTGGCAAGCCCCCTCAACTGATCCGTCAGGTTCGTGATGGGGTGGTCGATCTTGTTTGGACAGTCAATGGCTATACTCCAGGTTTGTTTCCTCGCACAGAAGTCTTTGAACTGCCATTTATCCACACGAATGATCCAGTGGCAACAAATCTTGCTATGCGTGAAATGTTTAATGAGAATCTTGCAGAAGAATATCGTGGTCTCAAAGTAATGTTTCTGCATGTGCATCAGGGACAAGCGA
>DPLM01000156.1:0-921 GCA_003541985.1 Deltaproteobacteria bacterium
GCATCTTCAATCAGTGACGCAGCTGCAAATTCATCTGGGGAGAGTGAATCGTTTGGTAAGACATAGGTATCAGTGGTGGGATCATACAGATCAAATAGAATCAGAGGGGTCAAGCCAGTGCGATTTAGAAAGAACGCAAGAAACTCAATTTTTTGGAATAGCCCGATTGTGTACTGATTGAGGAATTCTATTTCAAGATCGACTGTTCTACCTTCGTCATTCTTTTGCTGAAGGTTAACTTGATTTAGGTGAAATAATTCATAAGAAACTCGAGCGCTATAGATTTTTGGAGTGTACTTCAAATAAATCAAAGTACTAAGAAAAGCAATCAGGACACTAGCCAAAAATAGCCACCAATATCGCTTCAAACTGAGTGATAGCTCTAAGAGATAGAAGTTAGCACCATTGGAATTTTGATGATGGTAAGGCTTAGAAAATTGGGTAATATTCGAGTTGATATTCAAATTTTTGAGCTGATCATTTGATCTCTGCTCCAAGGACATATTTAAAGCCAGAACCGTGATTTTTTAGTAAGGGAGATCAATCTTGGATAATGATTCTATGGTATCGCTTTTTCCCCACCCTCAAAAGGGCTTCGCCTTTAACAAAATCACTAACAGCCAAAGTAGCATTTAATTCTTCAACCCGTTTTTGATTCAAGTAAAGACCACCTTGATGGATTAAACGTCTGGCTTCACTACGACTTGGGCAAATTCTCAATTCTACAAATAGGTCTAACAGCAAAATACCTGCGGCCATTCGTGTTTGGGTAATCTCAGTTGTCGGAACTTGGCCCCGATCCCCACCACCCCCAAAAATTGATTGAGCACCCTTTTCCGCTTTTTGGGCTTCTTCTTCGCCGTGTGCCAGACTTGTTGTTTCAAAAGCCAAGACTGCTTTGGCTTTGCGAATATCCGCACC
>DPLM01000156.1:1307-3198 GCA_003541985.1 Deltaproteobacteria bacterium
AAGCACTTAGCTACGTCAGCATCATCCAGATTGACCCAGTACTGATAGTATTCGTAGGGCGAAGTTTTTGTTGGGTCTAACCAGATGGCTCCAGATTCAGTCTTACCCATCTTCTTACCACTGGCTGTGGTCAACAATGGATATGTAAAACCAAATGCTGCTTGATTGTCAACTCGTCGGATCAGGTCCACCCCAGAGATAATGTTCGCCCATTGATCATCGCCTCCGAGTTGTAAGTTGCAGCCGTAACGTCGTCTTAATTCTAAAAAGTCGTAAGCTTGCAGAAGCTGGTAGTTAAATTCTAGAAAAGAGAGGCCTGTTTCCAGACGAGCCTTATAGGTTTCGAATGAAAGCATCCGATTGACTGAGAAATGGCGGCCAATTTCACGGAGAAAATCTAGGTAGTTTAGGTCTCGCAGCCATTCCCAATTATTTATCTGCAGATTCTCTTCATCAAAGCTGAGAAAACGTCCAAATTGTGGACGAATAGCTTCGATATTTTGCTGAAGTTGCTCTTCAGTGAGCATCTTGCGCATCTCAGTTTTTCCGCTCGGATCGCCTACCATCGCGGTACCGCCGCCCATCAGAGCGATGATTCGATGGCCATAACGTTGGAGGTGGGCTAATCCCATGATCGGAATCAGGTGACCAACGTGCAGTGAATCAGCGGTTGGATCAAACCCACAGTAGGTACAGATGGATTCCTGATCCATCAGAGATGCCAATTCCTCCGGGTGGGTTTGCTGACGGCAGAAACCCCGCCATTCAAATTCTTTCAAGACGCTCAAAGCTGGAACTCGCTAAATACTGCAGAAATAGGGAGGATCAAAATGTAGGAATTTTCAGAAGCTCGCTGTACCCGAACAGACTTCGTCACAGGTAACTGATTCATGTCCACAATCAGCCACAAAAAACTGACCGTTGTAACACTCGCATTGTCCGCTCCAGCGGAAATCTATCTTCACTTCACCCGACGCTGTTTCATATGGGAAATTGTAAACGTTATCTTCACAAATAGAGCGCTGTCGCCATTGATTGGCAGTCTGGGTTGGAGGAGGTATGAAGCGAGATGGAGTGCTGGTCATTTGACAGCTCTGCAAACAATCATTGTAAACCTCAAAGCAGGTATCACCCTTTAGAAAACCACCAAGTTCTCGGCATTGAGGAAAGCCGTATTGAGGATGCTCTACTACACAACGTTCCAAGCAAGAACTCTCAGCGGCACTTGCATCTGTTGCAGCCAAGTTCATCATTGCCAGTACCACAGTCAGGATTCCCCACCACAACTTAGTCATGCCAACCTCTCCTTCCTGAAAACGCTTCTTGTAAGGTGATCTCGTCCACATATTCTAGGTCTCCTCCTGCTGGCAGGCCACGGGCAAGCCTGGTGATCTGAGGGACCAAATCTGCTAGCTCAGACTGCAAAAATCCAGCCGTGGCTTCACCCTGTACTGTAGGGTTAGTTGCCAGAATCAACTCGTCTGCTCCATCCTTTTCCAACCGTTTGCGTAAGCTGCAAATTTGCAGCTGGTTAGGTCCAATTCCTTCTAATGGAGACAAAGCTCCAAGCAACACATGATAAACGCCCTGATAGACCCTACTTCGTTCGATTTGGAAGACATTGTTAGGCTGCTCAACCACGCAGATAAGTCGCTGATTCCTCATTTTATTACTGCAAACCAAGCAAGTTCCAAGGTCTGTGAAGCCATGACAAACATTACAGTGATGAATTCTTTCCTTCACTTGTCGAATGGCTTCAGCCAGATTCGCAGCTTCTTCAGGAGTGTACCTCAGTATCCCAAAGGCGAGTCGTAGCGCAGTCTTCTTGCCGATTCCAGGTAGCCTAGACAACTCAAGGGATAAGCGATCCAACGACTCCGGATACTGCATG
>DPLM01000250.1:0-2898 GCA_003541985.1 Deltaproteobacteria bacterium
TGGGGATTTCCCCAAGTAATATTTTACCAATAGCCCGGTAGGGATGCCCATTTTGATCAGCGTAGTTAACTCGATAAAGATCTCTATTCGGTAACTCAATCACCCCAGAACCCTGAATTTGTAGGAAGAACAGTTCAATGTCATTGTTTACCCAAGCTAATGGAATGGCACGACCTTCAAGGGAGTTTTGATAGGAAATCTCATTACGATCATCATATTTGACAAATTTTTGATCTACGATTTTTCCACGTAAAATCCCATTGCCATACTTTTCATCAAAATTGCTCAAATTGACGGTCACCAGATCACCAGGCACTGTGTAGAGAGGCACAGGAAATTTTTCTGACTCATTCAAACTACCTTTCAAGAGAGGTTCATAATAACCTGTAAAGAAGGCCTGATTCTTTTTATTCAAACTTTCGAACCACAAAAAATCTTGCTGAAGTTTTTCAAGTCTTTCCACCTCAGGTAAATCAAAAATCCTCAAAAAGTGCTGATGAGAAGCAATCATTTCCTCAGGAGAGTACTCAACACTTCCATATCGAAATCGTTGATCTGCCGGTAATCGCTCATAATATTCGATGGAATACCCCAGGGCTCGTCGTAAATCCTCAAGATCAGGGCTCGATTCAAGTTTCAATGCATTAATCTCCGCTATTGAAATAGGTCTGGGGTTCTCTGTTGTGGTTATCTTTGTACAGCCAATCAGTAATATTGTAATTATCATAACCCAGCCCATTGGTGGGAGAGATTTTATAATTATTCGCATGTCGATTTACTGTCTAGGGTTCTTAGTTGCTGGAGATGTCTCACTTGCTTCTCCCTGAAGGCTATGTCATACCCGATAGAAGGATTTTTGGAAACCAGAACTTGCTAATTTTTAATATGTTCTAATCTTTTGGAGCTTGCCCATGAGTGTGATTGAAGTCCGTGTCCCAGATATTGGCGATTTTCAGGATGTGGAAATTATTGAAATCCATGTGAAACCTGGGGATTTAGTCGAGGCTGAAACCAGCATGATCACACTTGAATCAGATAAAGCCACGATAGATATCCCCGCACCTCAAGCTGGAGTAGTTGCAGAACTACTGGTAAAAGAAGGTGACATGGTATCTGAGGGAAGTACAATCCTCAAAATGGGAGCAGTAGCTGCAACGGACGACAAGAAAATCTTTGATGAAGCACAGAAAACCATTTCCGTTGTTCAAGAATCACCTCAAGCAGCATTTCATACAGGAAAAGCAGATCTAGAAGCGCAGGTCGTTGTTTTGGGGTCCGGTCCTGGAGGGTACACCGCAGCTTTCAGAGCTGCAGACTTAGGGCTGGATACCATCTTGATTGAAAAAGGAAAAATTGGAGGAGTTTGCCTAAACGTTGGCTGTATTCCCTCAAAGGCATTGCTTCATGCTGCAAAGGTCATTGAGGAAGCTCAATCCATGTCAAGTCATGGGATCCAGTTTGGAACACCAGAGATTGATATAGACTCCCTACGCTCCTGGAAGGATAGCATTGTTGAGAACCTCGTTGGCGGTTTGACTGGAATGTCCAAGCAGCGAAAGGTCAGAGTCGTTGAAGGATATGGCGAGTTTCTAGATCCATTTCATTTCCGTGTTGTCTGTGAAGATGGTAGTTCCAAGACAATCAAATTTGAAAAAGCCATCATCGCCGCAGGATCAGTACCTGTTTCATTACCTTTCTTACCTGATGATCCAAGGATTGTTGATTCAACTGGAGCCCTCGAATTGCGAAGCCGACCAAAAAAGATGCTCGTTATTGGAGGGGGTATCATTGGGTTGGAAATGGCTACCGTATATCATGCCCTGGGTGCAGAAATAACAGTTGTTGAGATGGTGAAGGGACTCATGATGGGAGCAGACCGAGATGTTGTTCGGCCCTTCGAAAAGTGGATCAGTAAACGCTATGAAAATATTTGGTTGGAAACCAGAGTCACCAAAGTCATCGCATCAAAAGAAGGGTTATTAGTAACTTTTGAGGGGAAATCGGCACCTTCCGAACCACAACTTTATGATTTAATTCTTAGTTCCGTTGGTCGGGTCCCAAACGGCCTTAAAATCAGTGCCAACAAAGCTGGAGTGGCTGTTGATGAACGTGGATTCATCTCTACAGATTCCCAGATGAAAACTAACGTTTCTCACATCTTTGCAGTTGGCGACATAGTTGGCCAACCAATGCTCGCACACAAAGCGACCCACGAAGGTAAAGTAGCTGCAGAAGTTTGTGCTGGTATGAAATCTAATTTTGATGCGCGTGTGATTCCTTCAGTGGCTTACACAGATCCTGAGGTGGCTTGGGTTGGATTGACTGAAGAACAAGCTAAGGCTGACGGGATTGCTTATGGCAAAGGTGTTTTCCCCTGGGCTGCTAGTGGAAGATCGCTCGCCCTCGGCCGGGACGAGGGGATGACTAAAGTAATTTTTGATGAACAGACCAATCAAATTATTGGAGTCGCTATCGTAGGGCCCAGTGCTGGAGATTTGATTGCGGAAGGTGCTTTGGCAATCGAGATGGGCTGTGACGCTTCTGATATCGGATCAACCATTCACCCTCATCCAACGCTTTCAGAAACAGTTGCCATGGCCGCAGAAGCATTTGAAGGGACCATCACTGATCTATATATTCCCAAGAAGAAATCAAAAACTCCATCAAAAGCTGCTTAATTGATATGAAGACCGAAAAGGTTGAAAATACGAATACTAGCGTACGTCTACGCTTCTTTATGCGTCTTTTTCTCTATCTTCTGATTTTTGGGAGCTTGGTCTATGTTCAAGCTAACTTCTCTGGCGATTTCAAATTAGTTGATTTGAGATCGCTTTGTTTTTGCACAAAGGCCATAAATTGATTTTCCCTAAATCAGGGCAAATGATCATCAACATCTAA
>DPLM01000250.1:3297-10523 GCA_003541985.1 Deltaproteobacteria bacterium
CTGCTAATTGGTTGTGGTAATCGAAATACTCGTTTTGGGTTTGGTGTGGGAGTTCACATGGAAGCTCCTCCTGGTATGAAAAAAGGGATAGGATTGAGTTCTTGGTACACCAGCAGCAGCACTAGTTCCTCCACCATGACCAAAGAAGAATTTATGGGAGCAGCACTAGATAAATTTATTCAGCAGGAACACCTGTTAATCGCTGAAGAACTCGCTATTGGAGAAGGTGATCGTCTTGAAGCTCTTGTGACTCTGGCAATGGTACCTAAACACGAACAATCACTTTGGCTGAAAAATATTCAGAAGAACTGCTTTGAAAACAATATCGATCGCACAAAAGCATGTTTAAGGCAGCAGGCAAAGGAACAACAAAAATCACTGCAAAAACCTAAAGAGATTTGATGCCTCTTGAGAAAATTCACGCAGAGTTAAAAACCCACAAAGAATGGCTGAATTCCAAAGGTACCTTGGGTCTGCAAGCAAATTTCAAAGGAATGAATCTAAGTGGATTTGATTTAAGGGAACAGGATTTGCGGGGCGCAGATTTTACCGAAGTAAATCTTCAGCAGGCTAATCTTGAGAAAGCAAATCTCCAAGGTGCTAATTTTCAAAATGCCAATTTGGATTTTTCGAACCTGCACCGAGCCAACCTCTGGGGGGCTTATCTTGTTGGTGCTTCACTCCGATATTCCTGCTTAAAAAAAACTTGGGCAAAATTCGCCGACTTCAGGAGAACCACTTGGGAGGGTACGCAACTGCTTCAAGCTAATTTCTGGGGAAGCAATCTTGAGGGCTCTGATATTGATCAGTTTTCCCAGCGTCCTCTTGAATTAGCAGGCGTGAATTTTCAGGAGGCAACCTGGGTGAATGGCGAACGATGTCTGCGAGGATCTGTGGGAAGAATTGTTATCGCTGGCGCGCCACCTGTTCCAAAATAATTACGGTACTCATTCCAAGGAGAAACATTACCAAGGGCACAACGAGACTAACGTCCATCAAAGGTAAGATATTTTCCTCACGCACTACATACTCTTTTCCATTGATCAACTCGCTCTCGATAACGACTTTCCAAGGCCAAACTTTCCTCATTGCTCCGATCATTAGACCTGTCAATAAGCACATGGTTATTTGCTCAAAGTGCTGCAAGGAGAATTTCAATATCCTGCTGAAACACAGAATTCCAATAAGACATCCTGATATAAAAACCAATAACGCTTCAAAATGCCCATCCTCAAATGGGGAGCGCAGAGCACCCATGATGAACTGATATTTCCCAAGAATTAATAATAGGAATGAACCGCTCAGCCCTGGAAGGATCATCGCACAAATTGCAATTAACCCACAAAAGAATAAGAACTGAGGCGAGTTAGGAGTTTGAATTGGTATGAGACCAACAACTTGGTAGGCGAAAAGTCCACCCGCTATTGTAGTGAGTAAGGCTGGTAAATTCCAGCGAGGAATTGCTCGGCCAACTAACCAAATTGAGGCCAAAATTAATCCAAAGAATAATGACCAGATTTCTACAGGATAATTAGCCAGCAGAAAGTGCATTAGGCGAGCAGTTGACAATGCAGCAACAACAATTCCTCCAAAAAGGACAAGTAGAAATTTCAGATGGATTGCTACTAGGGCTTCCTTGAATTTACCCCTTAATCCAAGCCAGACCGAACTCAAATTGATGGAGGAAATAGCTGAGAGGAGATGCTGGTAAATGCCGGTAATGAATGCGATCGTTCCGCCTGAGACTCCAGGGATTATATCCGCCGTCCCCATCGCGAGTCCCTTCCCAAAGAGGGTGAGAATCTCTCTCGTTGATTTTGGACCGGGCGCATTGTTCCAAGCCTGAGCCCAGGTCAACTCCCCTTCAGATTCAGTTTTGGGTTCTGGCATTAGGTCAAACAAGGAGTTGCGACTGAGGGACCTGATAGAAATGATCTTGATAGTTTTTCTTCAGCATCGAGTAGATTTCGTCAGCAAAGGTAGGATTTTGCATTTGTTGTCTGAGTTGCCGGCAGAAGGGGCGCAATTGTAGGGGGGTATCAATCGATTTGCGAAGAAATTGATTAGTCAGTACTTGAAGTTCCCAGAGGAACGATTCTGGTTCCATTTCCAGTAGTAGTATATCTCCATGAAATTCCAAGAAGAGCTGTTGGCTGAATGTATCCACCAAGATGAAGAAATCTTCACCGAGAATATGCAGGGAGGATACCTCCTTAGCCGGAACTCTATGCGAGAGATTTTGAAAAAATGTGGGATACTCTGTAACAGATAAATCTGGCATTGAAGATTTCGATTTAGTTTGATCTGGCGTCAACGTCCAACGTAAATTATAACTGCAAAAATTGTGACAACAATTTTGAGTTTCTTTAGTTGACAAGATTTCAGAAATTGTAATTAAAAACAAGATTTGGCTGATTCTTTTCTAGATTCCACTGAAACTGCCAATTGCTAACAAAACCTTTGATTTCTCCCTCAGCTTTAATTTCACTCAAAATATTTCTGGCTTGAATATACTGATATCCACTGTACCCAAAAGCAGCACCCACAATCCAAGGAAGCAATTGACCTACTCCCTCAGATTGCTTTACTAATTCTAAGCGACCACTAAGTAGCAGCAGTGTTCCTGCTCCAGTCCCCACAGTAGCAATCATCCACCGCTCTTCCTCCGCAGTAGCAATTTGCAAGCGCTGAATCCATAAATCTCTGTCCGTGATTACTAATTCAGGCTGGAGTGGGAATTCTTCTTGAGGAGGCTCTAATCTCTTCTGAGTATCTAACTCACGCCTTGTGTCTGAAATCAACTGGATCTGCTTGCTGACGTCTAGATAAGTCTTAACGAAATCTCCTTCTCGAACTGGCTCAATCTGTTGGACGATTATTGCATTAGCCCGGCCCTGGCTTACCCGATGAATGCGTGCAATCGCAATATTAGTTTCTTTGGGCACTTCTGAATCTCCAGAACTCAAAAGATTTGCTTCTCGACGAAAAATCACCAATTGGGCTCCCATCTCCAAACCGTGCTCCACCCCTAAATCTAAAACAATACTGCTGTTTGTGAGACTCGTCACATATCCGTGTAATTCTGTGTTCTTGGAAAGTCGCTGTGCCAGCATGAAAAACTCCTCATGCAATTGTGCATCAGCAAATAAAATCTGATCGGTGTAATCAGTCAGATTAGTCAACACATCAACCAGTCGAACATCCATCTGAAAACCTTGAGTCTCTCCGTCTAATCCTAAAACAGAAGTGTTTCGGATAGATCCGACGAGAACCTTGTCAGCCCCGAACAGCTTTCCAACCAAAACTCCACAGGCAATATCATTACAGTCCGCAAGACTTGGATCTCTTTCACGAATTTGAGCGTTCCATTCTGACGGTCCTACGACTGTGAAATGATTTGTGTTGAAGATGCTCAACTGCAAAGCCTTGCTGATTTCACCAGCTGCTGTTTCCGTCATCCCGTATGGAGCCAAAGTCAACATCAATACTTTCATTCGACCATTGTCACTAAATCCACTCATTACATCTGATTCGAGATTGAATAGATCTTCCTGAAAAAAATTTGATTGTGAAAGGGCGTGGCTCACAGACCCAAAAACAAAACTGACAACTAGGATTATTCGAGCAAAGTTCATTCGGAGAAATCCAACTGACGGAGATCGGCTACACTGATTTCCAGTTCGCCAAAAGGGGTTTCTGCATACACGTTTGACTGGTTCTCAAGCGACAGGTCCAATTGCTGCCCTGAATTCAGAGTCACTGTTGCAATTGTATAATCCGATGTTCCTGTTTTTGCCTGTCTAAAATCGACTTGGCTTATCTTTGAGAAAGGTACGCTGACTGTCGCTACACCGTATTTTCCTCTAAAATTGACCTTACCCTCCCAAGTTAACCGAGAGGATTCAGTCTGCATTCCAGTGCGATCAGTGATGCCGACAACAAAATTTTTTTCAGGTAGAGGCAACCCATCATTGAGATTTTCATCTCCTCCACCCATTCCACCCACAAACAAGGCCGTTACCAATGTGAATATCAGTCGAGTAATTATGGTTAGTCTGCGTTTCCAAATGCCATTCATGGTGGGAATTCCTCGTGGCAAGCCGGTTTTAAGTTGATAGATCGGGCTCAAAGTTGTGCAGCAAACAAGCCATCCTTTGAGCTTGCACTAATTGTAAGATAGTCTCATCATAAGAGGCTTGACTTTTAAACAGATTAGACGCGGATTTTCCAGCCAAGATTCATGCAAAAAGCGTGAGCACCCACTGACACACATCTTCACATATGCCCAAGCAAAGCAATTCTCCCAACCATCCACCAAGCGATTTAAACCTCAACAAACCAGATCGTTTTCAACAAATCATGTTTCTTATGGCTGATCGAATCTATCGACAACGCCAAAGATACTTCGTAGGAGGAATGGCCATTGTGGCAATTGGTATTGGGGTTTGGTATTGGCAGGAGCAACAACGACTAAAAATAGAGACTGAAGCCAATCTTTTTTATGCTACTCAGAAAGCCGCAGTGACAGCTGCTTTGCAAAAAAACCCCGAACAAGAGGTTAAAGCCCTCATTCATTACCTAGAGCAAGCAAACACTCCATCAATGAGGATCGCTAGTCAATTGCAGATTGCTGAAGCACAGAGCAGACTTAAAAACTGGGGGGAAGCTGAAAAACTCTTGAATGAGATCATTCTTGGGCAGGAAGTGCCAAATTTTTCAAGGAATATGGCCCGACTTAACTTGTCAGCTGTAATGGAGGCTCAGGGCAAAACTGACGATGCTCGCAAATATCTACTGCAACTCGATAATGCTCGCTGGGATGATTTGCGTTTAAGAAATCTAGCACGCATCAGTTTAAATCAGAGCAAGACAGAGGAAGCCACAGGATATCTAAGCAAACTTTCTGAGATGAAAGACTCTCCATTTCAGCAAGAAGCTGAGGACCTTCTAAGACAGATTCGTTAGTTTACTACCAACCATTTTTCGGAGATTTAAATGAATTCAGACTATCTCAAGTTTATGGAAGAACACAGCAAACATGATGAAATCAATCTTTTTGAAAAAGTCCTCATCACAGCTAAGCGAGCAAAGACCATTTACGAATTGGATGAAGAAGAGAAGTTAGAACTTGAGCATAAACCTACATTCCAAGCTATTTTAGAAACTAATGAAGGGCGAATCCGCTATCAAAAACCAATTTCACACGATGAAGACAAGATAATTCTTAGGAAGACAGGGTAATTATTGACGATTATGTACTCACAAGTAATACGAGCAGACGCCAAAATAGGAAGTGGCTTCTTCCAGCCGATCATGATGTTGCTAACCAGCAACTTATCTCTAAGGGTTGCAATTATTTGTATGCTGCTAGTAATTGTGCTCGATCGTCTGTTCATTACGCTCATTTATCCAGTCTACGAGAGCGTTTTACCACAGCCTGATCAATTAAGTTGGCTCAACATTGACGCGGGATATTCACCAATAGTTTGGACAGTTTATCTAGGTTCTATCCTAGCCAGTATCACCGTTGTAGTAAGCTTAGCCGCACAAAGTGCTCCTAAACTTATTGATCTTTACATGGAAAATGTGCCGACCATGTCCTTTGTCTGGTGGACTATGGCATGTACAGCTCACTGCTACACTTTAAAACTTCTCCCAGAACTAGGCTACGATGTATCACCGAGTTTAGTTTTCAACTATCACGTACTCTTCCCTGTTTTCTTGTTCACCAATTTCCCTTTTGTCCTCGCAGTTCTACTGTCAACAAAAACCCATAACGTAATCCGCCAAGTACTTGGTGGAAGCAAATCTATTTTTCACAACTTAGCACAGCAGAAAACACGCAAAAAAACGAAAGAGGCGTATCCGAAAGAGCAGCTGCAGTTATTTGAAGCACAGAACCAGCTTATTGATTTACTGACCTTTACTCCTTACAAAGAGCCGAAGGCATTGATTATTGAAGGATTGGGTGATTTACTTCGATTTTATGTGGAATTTAAACATCAACTACCAGATTCCTTCTTCAAGGTTCAACAATCAATCCGAGAGGATATTTCTTTCAAAACTATGCAAGACGAGATGAAAACAATTGAGGAAACTAAATTGTTTTTTGAGCAAAAAAGTCTTCGATTAATTGGAAATGTCTACATTAATTTTCTTGAAAAGGGAGATTTTGACCTGTCAACCTTATGTGTGGAACAAGTAGGAATGTTGGGCCGCAAGGGAGTTGATTTGAGAGATGATGATCTCATCACAATGACAATGGTACGCTTGAATACTCATTTACGTTTTGCACTAAAACATGGGATGTACAACAATGAACCAAGGAATCTGTATAATTTAATTTTTCACTATGGGCTTTTTACAAATGCCTTAGTAGAAGCCGGAATGGTTGATCGAGTAAAAACCTGCTTTTTCTATCTCACCTTTTACAATGCCGAATGTTTTAAGGCAGTCCGCCAATCCCCAGCAGTGGGATTTATCTTAGATGTGATTGCAACAGAAATGCAGAAAATTATGATTCGCATTGATGAACTCAATTGGGATCCAGAAATACACGATGCACTGCTTAAATCTTTTCTCCTATTAGACAATCCCACGGGTTCCGAAAGGGAACAGTTGGTTGCCTTCTTCACCAATTCTCATGGAATACGTCTTCTACATATCGGCCTAGCGTTACACTACATAGCCAAGGGGGATACGGCACGAGCCAAAGTGATTGCCAAAGACACGTTGCAAGATCGCAATCTACTCGGTGAGGAAGTATTTCTAAAAAATATGAAAATTATTTTCGCTAGGCTGCGATTCTCAGGACCGACATTCTGGGAAGACACTGATCGGGGTAACTTGAATATTTACTATTCACCTCATGCAAGCCATATTGACCAATTTGGAACAATGCAGCAAGAATTCCTTGAGGAAGCCCGTGCGGAGGAGGCTGCCCTTAGAGGGGTAGGTTAATCTTAAATGCTTATCAATCTCTATTTAAGAACATGACAATCATTTTAGAGAAACAGAATTTTCGAAAAAGGCACGATCGGCTTCCCAAACCTTCCTGGCTGAAAGTAAGGTTCCCATCCGGAGAAAGATTTCATTGGATTGAAAATCAGGCAAGAAAACTAGCCTTAAGCACAGTATGTGAAGAAGCTCGTTGCCCAAACATTGGTGAATGTTGGAATAGTGGAACTGCAACTTTCATGGTAATGGGTGATACTTGCACTAGAGCT
>DPLM01000287.1 GCA_003541985.1 Deltaproteobacteria bacterium
CGTCACCGTGTCCATCTTACCGTATTCATTTGAGTACATATCACTGCTGATCTTACTCTCCGTAGCAGCGATTTCCTCATTGCTTGGCCAAATGTCCTTGAGAAAGATATCGTTGCCGTCCTTGTCCTTACCCAGTGGGTCATTCTGGAGATCAATGTTGACTGTCCCAGCCAGCGCATACGCAACCACCAGTGGAGGACTAGCTAGATAATTGGCTTTGACATTCGGACTGATCCTACCTTCAAAGTTCCGATTTCCAGACAGTACTGAAGTCACTACCAAATCCCCATCATTGATTGCCTTTACAATGTTATCTGGCAAAGGGCCACTGTTGCCAATACAGGTCGTGCAGCCATAGCCAACCGTGTTGAAACCCATTGCATCAAGATGATGCTGCAGGTCTGCTTTCTCTAAGTAAGCTGTTACTACACGAGAACCTGGCCCCAAGGAGGTCTTGACCCAAGGCTTGCTTCTCAACCCGAGTAAGTTAGCTTTTTTAGCGAGCAAGCCTGCTGCAATCATTACAGATGGATTACTGGTATTTGTACAGGAAGTGATCGCTGCAATCGCCACATCGCCGTGGGTCAAGGTTTGACCGTCCAACCCTTGAATAGCCGATTGAGTCAACAGTGCCGTTTCTCCAAGCTCAAAACCTCCTTGCTTGATCGGTTTACGCAGAGTTTCTTGCCAAGTTGATTGCATCGTCGTGAGGTTCACACGATCCTGAGGACGCTTGGGGCCTGCCAAGGCTGGTTCCACAGTTGACAAATCCAACTCTAGTGTATCACTAAATATTGGGTCTGGAGTGCTATTAGTGCGAAAAAGTCCCTGTGCTTTACAGTATGCCTCCACTCGCTGAAATACTTCTGTGGAGCGTCCGGTTTGATGCAAGTAATTCAGCGCTTCATCGTCAACTGGGAAGAAACCCATAGTTGCTCCATACTCAGGCCCCATGTTGGCAATAGTGGCACGATCTGCAAGTTTCAGGTTACTCAATCCAGAACCATAGAACTCAACAAATTTTTCGACAACACCTTTCTTGCGAAGCATTTCAACGACGCGCAAAACAAGATCTGTTGCGGTTGCTCCAGCAGGTAGTTGTCCAGTCAACTTGAAACCCACCACTTGAGGCATCAGCATGTAGATTGGTTGGCCCAGCATCACTGATTCTGCTTCAATTCCACCAACTCCCCAGCCCATTACACCAAGACCGTTGATCATTGTTGTGTGGGAATCAGTACCAACAAGCGTGTCTGGGAAAGCAACACCTTCCACCAACTGAACAACGTTTGCCACATACTCTAGATTAACTTGATGGACAATGCCTACACCCGGAGGAAATGCTCGGAACTGCCGGAAAGCGTTCTGTCCCCACTTAAGGAACTCGTAACGTTCTTGATTACGCTCAAATTCAATCTGCATATTCCGATCAAGAGAATCTGTGCCACCAAAGTGGTCGACCTGAACCGAGTGATCAATCACGAGATCGACTGGCACCCGAGGATTAATCACTTCTGGATCTCCCCCCATCTCTGCCATTGCTGAACGTAGTGATGCCAAATCAACCACAGCTGGCACTCCTGTAAAGTCTTGAAGGATCACTCTGGTTGGCTTGTGAGGAATTTCCTTATCCGAGACAGAGCCATCCCAATTTGCCAGAGTATGCACATGCTCTTCGAGAACCTGAAAATCATCATAGTTCCGTAGTGCTTGTTCCAACAAAATCCGAATGGAAAAAGGCAAGCGGCTAATGTTTCCACCCATCTTTTGTTCCAGCGCTTCTAGGCTGTAGTAGGATGCTTTGCCACTGCCCGTATCAAAATCACGGCGGCATCCGAATTTGTTGTCAGACATGCTTTCTCTGTGGATAGGGTTCAACCGGAAAAGCCGCACAAGCGACCATTATTATGAAAGTAGATTTAATATTTTTGATTCACATTATTCCTAATTTTGAATATCGATCAATGTAAAAGAGCATCTGTAGAATACAAGTTTTTCAGTGCTGTTGTAAGGAGTTTGAAGCATGGCTGTGGGTCTAGTATTTTTGATTCAGCACTCAATTTTGACTAGTGTCCTGTCAACCAATGCGACACCTTTATTCTACCAAATGTTATCAGTCCAATCTCTCTGAGATCATTGCATCAATGTGTTACAGAGTCTGGGAAGCCCTAATTCATAGGGATTAAATCTTGACATCCAGCCCAAATTTAGTCTGAATAATGGTTTTTGTATGAAAATATCTGCCATACAATTGAAGTTGCTGATGGCCTTCGAATCAAAACGATTGAGGAGATGAAAATGAAAAAATTATTCCTATCCTGTCTGTCTATTGCCCTCTTGGGTGGGATTGCCATAGCTGGTGGTCATGAGAAAGGAACTCTTTCCGCTGTTAAGTCAAAAGGACATATTCAATGTGGTGTAAGCCAGGGCTTACCAGGCTTCTCTAATCCAGATGACCAAGGTAACTGGTCTGGGTTGGACGTCGATTTCTGTCGAGCGATGTCAGCCGCTGTTTTTGGTGATGCCGATAAAGTGAAATACACACCACTCTCTGCTAGAGCCAGGTTCGAGGCACTACGCTCTGGAGAAATTGATGTGTTAGCACGAAACACAACTTGGACAATGCAACGTGATGCTACTCTCGGCCTAGAATTCGTAGGTGTGAATTACTATGACGGCCAAGGCTTCATGGTTCGCAAAACCTTAGGTGTAAACAGTGCTATGGAGCTAGACGGCGCGTCGGCATGCACCAACACAGGAACTACAACCGAGTTAAATTTGACCGACTTTTTCCGTGCTAATGGAATGCAGTTTGAGTTGGTGGCTTTCGAAAGAGCTGACGAGGTGGTCGCAGCTTACGATGCTGGACGCTGTGATGTTTACACAACTGACCGATCTGGCTTGGCAGCTCAAAGAACAAAGTTATCAAACCCAAATGATCACAAGGTTCTACCAGAGATCATCTCCAAAGAGCCATTAGGGCCTGTCGTACGTCAAGATGATCCACAATGGGCAGATCTGGCTCGCTGGACATTGAATGCGATGATTAACGCTGAAGAAATGGGAATTGATTCCAGCAATGTCGACTCCAAGCGCAGTGACAGCAACCCTGCTGTCAAGCGCCTTATGGGTACTGAAGGAGACTTGCATGAGGCTATCGGCGTCAACAACGACTGGGCTTACAACATTGTAAAACAAGTTGGCAACTACGGCGAGGTTTATGAGCGCCACGTTGGAGCCAATACTCCCCTACAACTGGGACGTGGTGGCACAGTCAATGATTTATGGACCAATGGCGGTTTGATCTACGCTCCACCTGTTCGCTGATTTTAAGATCTAGCTATCCCGGCCCTGCGGGGTTGGGAATTACCTACCTTCTTTCTCTTCCTTCGAGACAAGCTCGCTATGGCTGGACGGGCTGCCACAACCTCTGTTCTTAACAATTCTAAATTCCGTGCAATTTTATACCAGTTGATTATGGCCTCGCTCCTGATCTATCTGGGTTGGAGTATCGCTGAAAACACGATTGCCAACATGGAGGCACGTGATATTCGCGCTGGTTTCGGTTTTCTTGATGAGACGGCCGGCTTCAGCATCATGATGTCGCTAGTGCCCTATGAGCCTGGCGATACTTATGGGAGAGTTTTTTTAGTTGGTTTGCTCAATACGCTCCTAGTAGCAGGCATTGGAGTTGTGTTTGCAACAATGGTTGGTTTTTTAGTTGGAATTATGCGGTTGTCGCAAAACTGGGTTGTTTCCAGATTGGCAACCATTTACGTAGAAATCTTCAGAAATGTTCCACTCCTGCTTCAAATTCTATTTTGGTATACCGCTGTACTCAAACCACTACCAGGCCCTCGTCAAGTATTTGAACGCAATACCGAAATCTATTTTGGTATATCAAATAGGGGAATTACAGTTCCCGAATTCATCTTCCTAGAAAATTTTTCTTTCACCACCTGGACTGCCTTACTGGGAATACTGTTTACAATTGGCATACATCGGTGGGCGAAACAAAGGCAGGCTACAACGGGAGAGCAGTTTCCAGTTTTTTTTGCCGGGCTAGGATTAACTATTGGTTTACCAATTCTAGTGTTCCTATTGTCAGGAGCACCTGTTGAGTTTACACCTGCGAAAATGGGCCGATTTAATCTAGCAGGCGGCATTACAATTATTCCAGAGTTTCTCGCTGTTTTACTATCGCTAGTGCTTTATACAGCTTCTTTTATCGCTGAAATTGTTAGAGCTGGTATCCAAGCTGTCAATTATGGGCAAACTGAGGCTTCTCGCGCTCTGGGATTACGCAATGGCACTACACTTAAGCTGGTTATCATTCCACAAGCATTGAGAATTATCATCCCTCCAATGACAAGCCAATATTTGAATTTAACAAAAAACACCTCTCTGGCCGCAGCAATAGCTTATCCAGATCTTGTCGCTACCTTTGCAGGCACCGCCCTAAATCAGAACGGACAGGCTCTTGAGACCCTAGCCATAACAATGACAGTCTATTTGAGCCTTAGCCTACTCACGTCTGCCCTCATGAATTGGTTCAATTCGCGTGTAAAATTGGTGGAGCGGTAGTTATGAGCAACCCAAGATCCGTTTTTTTTGTACGCAAGGAGTTTATCTCCGCTCGTCAAGCTCCTGCCTCAACTATCGGAGTTTTAGGGTGGATACGTAACAATTTGTTCTCAACTCCGTTCAACTCGTTACTGACTGTGGCATTGGGTGGGTTAGGAGTGTGGTTGATCTGGGGAGCTCTAGATTGGCTGATCTTTAATGCAGTTTGGGCGGGAGGTAATGAAGCCTGTAAAGTAAACCCTGAAGGAGCTTGTTGGACGTTTATCAGCACAAGGTTCGATCAGTTTGTTTACGGATTCTATGAAAAACCAGAACGCTGGCGTGTTGATCTTATCCTGCTTGTGCTCTTCACTGGTATTTTCTGGTCTGGATGGGAAAGAGCACCTGCCCGTAAATGGGTGGGAGGTTTTATGTTGATTCCATTTCCCCTAATTGCGTGGGTTGTATTGTATGGTGGAATTTTTGGACTGCCAGTTGTGGAAACCAGCCAATGGGGAGGGTTTACACTGACCTTGGTCGTGTCTTTGATTGGAATTATTGTCTCTCTACCTTTAGGAATTTTGCTGGCTCTTGGGCGTCGATCAAAAATGCCGATCATTCATTCAACATGTTTATTCTTTATTGAATTCTGGCGTGGAGTCCCGCTGATCACTGTGCTTTTCATGGCAGCTTACGTGCTGCCTCTGTTCTTTCCAGCCGGGTTAAATTTCGACCAATTGTTGCGGGCTCTAATTGGATTTGCCTTATTTGCGGCTGCTTATATGGCGGAGGTTGTACGAGGAGGACTGCAGTCACTCAATAAAGGACAATATGAAGCCGCAGATTCCTTGGGCCTAAGTTACTGGAAGTCAATGCGTCTGATTATTCTTCCTCAGGCTCTTAAGGCTGTCATACCTGGGATCGTCAATACATTTATTGGACTATTCAAAGATACTACATTAGTCCTCATAATTGGACTTTTGGATTTATTAGGCATGGTTCACGCTGCCATAGCAGATCCTAATTGGAGCATACGAAGCGTTCCCACAACAGGCTATGCTTTTGTAGCGATAACCTTCTTTATCTTCTGCTATGGCATGTCGCGCTACAGTAGATTTGTTGAGGAAAAACTGAACACTGGACACAAGCGCTAACATTCTGTGTGCGGTCCGGTGGCATCACGCAACACCAGAAAATCTAAATCTAAACTTTAGAACAATTGTCAGTTATGAATACTTCGCCAAATCCAGAAAGCTCAGCCCAGCCAGTCATCCAAATCCAAAAGATGAACAAGTGGTTTGGGCAATTTCATGTTCTGAAAGAAATTGATCTGGAGGTAGTCACAGGTGAACGAATCGTGATCTGTGGGCCCTCAGGTTCCGGAAAATCCACACTGATTCGCTGTATCAACCGACTGGAGGAGCATCAAGAAGGACAGATCGTGGTGGACGGAATTGAGTTGACCAGTGACCTAAAACATATTGAGCTAGTGCGGAGAGAGGTTGGAATGGTCTTTCAACACTTCAATTTATTTCCACACCTCACCGTATTGGAGAACTGTACACTGGCACCAATCTGGGTTCGCAAGCAGCCTAAGGCAGAGGCAGAGACTACCGCAATGAAGTATTTGGAGCGAGTCAAGATTCCGGATCAGGCTCACAAATATCCAGGGCAACTATCAGGTGGTCAGCAACAACGGGTAGCCATCGCACGTTCGCTCTGCATGCAACCCCGCATCATGCTCTTTGACGAACCAACTTCTGCTCTGGATCCTGAAATGATCAAAGAAGTGTTGGACGTCATGATTGAGCTAGCAGAAACAGGAATGACGATGCTCGTAGTCACCCACGAAATGGGCTTTGCCCGA
>DPLM01000039.1 GCA_003541985.1 Deltaproteobacteria bacterium
CAGCAGATGCAAGGACGTATGCAGCAGATGCAAGGACAGATGCAACAACTTACGCGTTCTGGACAACGAATGGCGAACCGCTCTCAAGGTCAGCAGGAAAGACAGTATTGGAGTGAGAAAGGCATCAAGCCACTCAAGTTCGACTATGAATTTCAAGCTTCCCCAGAGTACCGCCAGGCCGTTCAATCAGCTAACCAACAGGAAGCATCACCCACCCCACGTCAGCAGGAATATCTTCGTGAACTGATCCGCTAGTCCGGCTTCTCCTCAATTTCTATGAGTCGTTCGCGAACAATTCCGTAGAATCTTGTCGGCTTTGTTGAACCATCGTAGCGCCAACCCATGTGGATTTGACATCCTGAGCAATACTGAACCGTCCAAGCATAGCCAGCAAACCAAGTGTCCTTCCATACTGAGGGGGAACCATCCCGTAGGTTCTGACACCAACTGAAAGTAAGAATCTCAAAGAGTAGTCCATCCGGATTTGCGAAGTAGTGATTGGGGCTGTCTCCCTGAATCACCAGTAAGCAACTCGCATCACTGACTAGAGTGTGGCAGTTAGCACAAACATAGCGCGAGGGGCTGGGCTTTTCTTGTTGTCTGCCTTCTGTTTTTTTGGTTTCTTCTGGCAGTAAGCCGGGTTGTACAAATAGCATCTGAATTTGATTTACTTTGGGCGACCCTTCCATAGTCGCTGTAGCAAGGTTATGCTACTAATATCCGCCCTATTTTTGCTGATTCTTGCTGACGGCTTGACGGAATTTGAACTTTGCTTTGCTACAGTTGAAGTTTCTGTCGACTCTGCAACGTGGAAGTGCGCATCTCGTTGAGGAAACGGAATGATAATGCCTAACTCTCGGGACCACTCATCGATCTGGAGCCGAATCTCCGTCTCGGAAATCATCCCGAAATTTAAAATTGCATACTAGTATAGCTGAAACATTAGAACGCTGTCC
This sequence comes from Deltaproteobacteria bacterium, assembly GCA_003541985.1. Classification (GTDB taxonomy): domain Bacteria; phylum SAR324; class SAR324; order SAR324; family NAC60-12; genus JCVI-SCAAA005. The sequence goes on from DPLM01000039.1 coordinate 957, forward strand.
CCAAAATCTGCAAAATGTAAGACTGGAGCTGTTATAGCGAGGACTTTTGGATGCTGTTCGGCCATTGCCAACATCTCTTTACGAATCAATTCGTGCTCGGTTCCATAGGCAACCCCGATATTGATGGCACGACGGACGCTTGGGTCTTTGTAGGACCAGTTTGTGATAGTCTGACCGATGAACTCTGAGTTTGGTATGGTCAATGAGGCATTATCATAGGTCTGTACCAAGGTTTAGCGAACGCTAATTTTTTAAAAAATCAACAGATCTTATTGATTTCAATAACGTTTCCTAATTGGATCGGTCGTTCGAACAGCAGAATCAGCCCACTGGCAAAGTTATTGAAGATATTCCGTAGGCCAAAGCCCAAGCCGATACCCACTGCTTCAAAGGCAACCGCTAAAGAGGCACTGTTCACACCCAAAGCCCCCAAGCGAATAGCAGCCCAATCCCCCAGATGGCATAGGCTCCAATAGTGGCTACAGATTCTTGAGTATCCTCTTCGATGTGACTGTGTGCCATCAGACGTTGCTTGAACAGGTAGCGCCAGAGGAGTACAAACACTCGGGTGATCAGCAAAATCAAGAAGGCGTCGACAAAGCCGATCAGAAATTCTAGGCCACTTACTGTCAATGGTTGATGAATCGCCTCCCAAGTGTGCAGGAGTACTTCTCTCTCAGCACCCCAAGCCAACAAAAGACTTAGACCAACCAATCCTGCTCCGAATAATCAAGTGATTTTTCCAATCAGCTAACCGGTGGACTGTTGTCCTAGGGTTTGAACATCAACTTCGAATATGTCAGTTTGGAGGGCTTATGCACCCAAGCGGGCATCCCATTCTTGAAGGCATTTCCAGCAAAGGAAGCCCCAAAATAGGACAATGCCTGTCTTGCTCGGAGAAACTGACCAGTAGAGACTGAGGTAAGAATAGTCAGCAAGCTCTAAAAGTAACTCTCCTCCAACAATTAGTGTCGGAAGTAAACCCAAGACCAGGCTCAAGGTCGTCTGCCTGAGAGCAGGCCAGCGATCTTGAAGCTGCAGCCAACGATGCAGTTGACGTCCCAAATCAACGCTCAAAACCACCACTCCGATACCAAGTACCAATCTGCCAGTAAGTAGCAGCACACTGTTGCAATAACAAATAGCTCAAACTTAGACTACGAATCCGGTGGAGTAGGCGATGTGCCACCGGACGAACTGGCACAAAATTATTATCTTCGAATCGCTCCAGGGCTCGTAGGCATCAGAACATGAAAATCCATAGCACCAGCATGTTGCGAAAGAGCGTCAGCAATGGATTGAGACTTGCCAGGATCGTGCTGTGTTCACATGCCAACAATAGACGGATTGCACCGATTGGCATCAGCGACTGTAACAATAAGTGTAAGGTCCAGTTTTGCAAGATGGGCAGATCAGTTTCTTTGAGCCAGTCTAGGAGGTTGTAATTGGCTTTCCACAAGAGGATCAGGCTAATCACGCATAGGAATGGGAAGGTAACCAGCAAAAACTGACAGCTTTCCCATAATCCTAGGATGCCCTATTGAATTTCTGCAGGTTGGCTCCAGCGATCCATAAGTCGCAGGAATCGTTCTAATTCAGTAGCGATTTCAGTTGGCCCAAGCTTGGGCCAACT
>DPLM01000158.1:0-1105 GCA_003541985.1 Deltaproteobacteria bacterium
GAGCTTCAACGCCCGCTTGACACAGCACCCAAACTCTCCAGCGGCCAAGAGCAAGCAGATTATTTTTGAAGAAATTGGCCCTTCCGGTTCGATTGTCCGTAATCACCTTCAGCAGCAGATCGCTGGACTGGGGACTCGTGGCGGAACGAATCTCTACCAGGCGATCTTTGAGGCTCTGCGATATTTCCGCTCGCCAAGTTACCAAGTCCCCGAAGCGAATGTAAAGCGCTTCCCTGTCGTGGTGCTGCTGGCCGATGGTCAGGACGATGGCTACTCGGCGATCAATCGCACCCAGGTGTTGCAAAAACGTAAGCAAGTCGAGGAGGTTGAGCTCAAGGTGATTGGCTTCGGGGTCACCCCCAATAGTGAAACACATCGCCAGCTCTGTGAGTTAGCTCGTCCGGTAGCCGATTGCCTAGTGACGTCATCAACCACGGAATTGCAGACGCTGATCCGTTCATTCACCCGCTCCTGAACATCATTTCGGAGAATCCATGCGTTGTACCAAGATCATTTGTACCATTGGCCCTTCCAGCTGTGAACCAGAAATGCTGAGACGCCTGCAGCAAGCGGGTATGAATATCGCCCGCCTCAACCTTTCTCATGGCGACCACAACACTCACGGTAAAGTCGTACGCCGGATTCGTGAACTGAACCAGACCCTTAAGTATCCAGTAGCGATTATGTTGGATACCCAGGGACCTGAGATTCGTACTGGTATCAACGAAGTTGATCTAATAGTGGGGGATGAACTGAGGGTTACGATGCCCCCAACTGAGGAACAAGCTGAACCTTCCGTCAAGACGCTGTACGTTAACTACCAGTACCTGATTGATGAAATGAAGCCCGGGCAATCACTTTCGGTGGATAGTGGCCTTGTCAGGCTCAAGGTGCTCAGTCGGGAAGAAGATCATCTGCGCTGTGAGGTGATCCACGGTGGTTTCCTCAAGGGGCGTCGACACGTAAACTTGCCGGGAGTGGCGGTGCAGTTGCCTTCCATCACGTCCAAGGACAAAGAAGACCTACTGTTTGCCAAGGAGATGGACTTGGACGGTATTGCGCTCTCCTTTGTACGGAATGCAGATGCGGTGCGCGAAGCCAAGGA
>DPLM01000158.1:1485-5336 GCA_003541985.1 Deltaproteobacteria bacterium
AAAATCGAGAACCAGGAAGGTGTGGAAAACATGGAGCAGATCCTGGAGGAGGCTGATGGAATCATGGTTGCTCGAGGAGACCTGGGCTTGGAAGTCGATATGGAGGAATTGCCACAGTTGCAACGACGGATGGCCTACCTCTGTGCGATCCACGGTAAGCGCCTGATCGTAGCAACACATTTGCTGGAATCCATGATCGAATTTCCAGTGCCAACCAGAGCTGAGGTGACTGATGTGGCCAATGCGGTCTATGAACAAGCCGATGCCGTGATGCTTTCTGGAGAAACCGCATCGGGTAAGTTTCCTGTGGAAGCGGTCAAGACACTAGATCGGATTGTTCGCAGAACAGAGCGCTATCCGGGGGTGGATTACGCCAGTAAGATGAACTTGTCTAGTGCCCGCATGCACCTCGCAGCAGCAGCTGCACAGATGGCGAGTGAGCTTCAGTTCAAGGGCTTTGTTGCAATCACCCAGTTTGGGCGTGGAGCTGAATACATTTCTAACATGCGTCCACGAGGCTTGCCAATCTACGCTTTCACCAACAGCGAGCGGACCTATCGTACATTGCTTTTCTGCCGTTCGGTCTATCCTTTTCTCGTGGAAGACTTTTCGATCAATCCTGAGTTTACATTGGAACAGGCGCTACGGACATTGCGTGATCGGGAAGGTTATCAACGCGAGGAACAGTTCATGGTGTTGGCGAATATCCTGACTGCGGAAGGATTTGTCAATTCACTGCAGGTACGTAAAATCCCTTGAGTTATAGGAGGGTGGCGACTCTGTGGGGAGGAACAGAGCCGCCGAAGGCCCGATGGCAGAGGCATACCGCATCGGACCCTAGGGAAGGGCTTAAACGGAGCGGGAAACGAATTCGGGGTAGCTGTGCATACCGAACTCTTCCTCGTCAGAACCTATGTACTCTTGCTCTTCGGAAACCCGGATGCCCATTGTCACTTTCAGGATGTACCAGACGATGATACTGAAGACGAATGTGAAGAGTCCGATCACAACAATTCCCATGATTTGGGCGCCCAAGGAACCGTCTTCCTTGAAAAGCCCCACTGCCAGCGTACCCCAAATTCCACCTACTAGGTGAACTGAGAGCGCACCAACGGGATCATCGATTTTCAATTTGTCAAAGAAAGGCACTGCAAAGACGACTAGTGCGCCACCGATTCCACCAATCAGCATTGCCAGGCCCATTGAAGGATAGTCGGGTCCTGCTGTGATTGAGACTAGACCTGCTAGTGCACCGTTCAGCACCATCGTCAAATCCACTTTCTTGAAGAGGATCTGTGTCAGGATTATGGCGACTACAGCTCCAGCGCACGCTGCGATGTTGGTGTTGGCGATGACTGCAGAGATTGCATCAGCATCTCCCTTGGAGCCCAGTGCCAGCTGGGACCCGCCGTTGAAACCAAACCAGCCGAGCCAGAGCACGAAAGTCCCAAGCGTAGCCATCGGCAAACTGGATGCAGGGATTGGATGAACATTGCCCTGACTATCATATTTCCCCTTTCGAGCGCCGAGGAGCAAGGCACCCGCCAGCCCAGCCCAGCCACCGACAGAGTGAACGATGGTCGAGCCTGCGAAGTCACTGAAGCCATCGATTAGCCCGCCCAGTGAGGTTCCACCCCAGGTCCAGTGTCCTTGAATCGGATAGATGATCGCTGTCAATACGAGTGTGAATGTCATGAAGGGCCAAAAGCGTATCCGCTCTGCGACCGTACCGGAGACAATCGAGGCAGCGGTAGCAACGAAAACGACCTGGAAGAAGAAGTCTGAGAGTAAGCTGTGGCCGTCTGCAGAGGTACCGGAGAGAGCGAACCCAGAACCGAGGACTGCGTTGCCCTCACCGTACATTAGGTTGTAGCCAATCAGGTAGAAAGCAATACAGGCTACGGAATAGAGTGCTATATTTTTAGTCAGAATCGCAGTCACGTTCTTCGTACGAACCATGCCTGCTTCGAGCATTGCAAAGCCAGCTGCCATCCACATAACCAGTGCACCACTTATCAGCAGCCAGATTGTATCCAACACATACTTTATCTCAGCTTGAAATTCCATCACGTCCTCTCTGCCAAATAAAGGGAAAGAATGTAGGGGGATGTTCACAAATATTCAGCAGGAGATGTGCCTGTGCTGAAATTATTTTCTAATTAGCGACAAGTTACTGATGTTATGTTTAATTATTAAACATTAAAATTTTAGTTTTCACAGCAGTTTGGCTAAATTTTGATTATTTTTTATGCAAATCGACGAAAAAGTAGTCGATAAGTTTAGATAAACAGCGGACCTTATGAAGAAAACAACTCAATCTGCACACTTATCACTTAGTTTGTCTAACTTTGCACTGCTAGAGCAGTCATCTCTCAGCTATTTCATCCACCTGCTTCACAATCCTGTACATTGCGATAAATGCCTAGAGTTCGATGGCTACAATCACGATATGCATTATGAAATCTACCATTGGCGATACTAGGTCATTTGCGAGGGTATGTAGTGGATCAATAAATTTTTCAAAGCCTTCTCGAAATAGGTTCATCAGTAAAATCACGAAAAAATACTTTAGATCCTGTGCAATCCTCACGACTATCAAAAGCAATGCTATTGTTGCTGTGCGTGCACCAAATGCACAAAGTAGATGCAGATTGGGAATACCCTCTGTCGTATCGGAAGCTTCAACAGTCTGATGATCAACGTAAAACTGATTAGTCAGTAGAACCATAATTGTAAGGAAGAAGCTCTCAAATCTGGAAGTAGTTGGTTTGTCAGAAGAAAGGTTAACCCACAGTCGCCACCATGGAGTTGTTGAAAGATCTCGGAAGAATCAGGATTGCGAGTGCTGCGAATATGATGATTGAGGCACAGTGTCGATTAAAACATCTTCTCTTGTAGCTGACTTTATTGAGCAGGAGAGAGTTTCATTTTGAAAGGTTTGCGCTTGTCTCGCGAATTCGCTACGGTTTTTCCTTTTTCTGGTGAACACCGAATAATTTGGGAGGCCACATGAGCAGTGATTCGATCAAGTACTTGTTGTCTGAAAACCGTATTCCCCGCGATTGGTATAACCTGATTGCTGACTTGCCTTCCCCTCCACCTCCGGTGTTGCATCCAGGTACCCACCAGCCGGTTGGACCAGATGATCTTACTCCTCTTTTCCCAATGTCCCTGATCCTGCAGGAAGTCGCCTCAGAACGTACAATTGAGATCCCCAATCCAGTCCGAGATATTTACCGACAATGGCGACCTACTCCACTGTATCGAGCGCGGCGCCTAGAGCAGGCTCTCGATACTCCTGCTCAGATTTATTACAAGTACGAAGGTGTTAGCCCAGCTGGGAGCCATAAGCCAAATACTGCAGTGGCTCAGGCCTTTTACAATAAGGAATCGGGAGTCAAGCGTATCACAACGGAGACCGGGGCGGGACAATGGGGTTCTTCACTAGCTTTCGCAGGAGCCTTATTTGATTTGGAGATCGAGGTCTTTATGGTCAAGGTGAGTTTTCAGCAAAAGCCTTACCGCCGAGCACTGATGGAGTCCTATGGCGCAACCTGTACGGCATCTCCTTCGGACAAGACGATGTCGGGAAGCAAGATTCTCGAAGACAACCCGGATTCAACCGGCAGCTTGGGTATTGCAATCTCAGAGGCTGTGGAAATGGCTGCTCAACGAGAGGACACGAAGTACGCCCTAGGAAGTGTTCTCAATCACGTGTTGATGCATCAAACCGTAGTGGGACAGGAAGCGATTGAACAGATGGAGATGGCAGGTGCTTATCCAGATGTGATCGTTGGTTGTACCGGCGGTGGTTCTAATTTTGCGGGGATTGTCTTCCCTTTCCTCGGCCA
>DPLM01000316.1 GCA_003541985.1 Deltaproteobacteria bacterium
AATAGTTCCTCCCTTAGGATAGCTGTCTTCTCAAGAAGCTCTGGTGCGCCATCATAGGGTAGCAGGTACATCTGTTCACCATCGTCGCTAGCCAGTCCATGACCGGCGAAGAATATATAGACATCAGATTGGTTCTGTTTGACAGCTCTGGATAGCCAATTCTTAACTGCTAGCAACAATTCAGCCTCATCAGCAGTATCGTTGACCAGCACCCTAATTCTATTTGATGGGATACCCAACTTCTGGGTGGCGTAATCTTTGAATACTTTTGCATCGCTGTCAGCGTAGATAGCTCTCTTGGTTTTTGCGTAACTGTCAACACCAACGATGAGAGCAAGAGCTTTATCATTCTTTGCTACCTGGCGACCGAGTGGGTTAAGCCTGTCAAAGCTGATTGATGCTGCGGATTCAGGGGCTGCTCGGTTCAGTTGGACAGACATGGAACTGGATAGTCCAGCGAGGTCGAACGCTTCCACGGCCACGCTAATACCTCCTTCCGGAACGTAGGTATTGGCTGTGAAAATGCCGTTGCTATCCACAGCTACCAATTGGCCATCGACCCGGACTTCACCCACGCCTGTGTTGTCCGTCACTCGGCCACTAATCGTGCCTTGCGGGCCGTTAGAAGACGCTGAGGTGATGGTTATCAGAGGGACTTGGCTGTCGCTAGAAATAGTTTGTTGCTGCTCTTGCTGTTGGGCTTTTAGGGCGACTAATTCCTGCTCGAGCTGGATGCGTTTTTGCTTCTCAAGCTCTAGTTCAGCTATCGAGATTTTCTTTGAGGTAGGTTCTGTTGTTGATGCTATTTGACCAGAACTTACGCGCGATAAAACGAAACTAGTAAAGTGAACCTCTTCCACGCCACCGAAGCCTTCGAGGTCCTCCAGCTTTTCGTTCAACCCAACCCGCAGCGCAGTGGAAAGAGCATCACGGCCAATCTGGCCTTTTATATCTTCCTCAGTAAATTCGGACATCACGCTCAGAATAACTGAACGCAGAACCAACTGATGTGCCTCAACATTTTTCATCACAGAGTCATCATACTGGGTGGAAACACCAACGCCGATTTGAAGCATATTGCGCGACCCCTTCAGACTTGTTGTGAATGTAGCGGGAAACTCATGATAAATTGTGTCATAAAAATGCTCATCCAAGGTTTGGTATCTTTTCTCCGCCCGGAGTAGTCTAATTTCCAAATCAGAAGATATTTCTAATAATCTTTCTAAACGGTTTTGGTTTGGTAGGCTGATTTTTGTTGTCTCCCGTAACTCCTTTATTTTTTGGATATTCGTGTTCAGAAAGATTTTTAGCATTTCAAAATCTGTTTTCGCACTTTTGTACGAAGAAAAAGCCGTTTTAAGAATTTCTGAGTTTATCGAAGAAGAACTGGGTAAACCAACTCGCTTCAAAAACTGCTCATGCGGTAAAATTTCAAACTCCAAGTCGGATAAATCATTTAAAATTTCCTCAAGCCTAGCCTCAAATGGAGTGTTTTTTTCACCCGATGTTCCAAATTGATTTGGGTTAAATTCAAAGATAAACTCTCTCTTCATCCCCTCCGACATAAGTGGTAATGGTAGAGGCGAACTCTCAATAACAGCTCGTTGGGCTGCAAGCGCAGCAGCCTTGAATGAAATATCTTGAGACATCTTTAGCCTATCCATAACTTCAGCAATCAAGACGTTGCCCTCATTGTCCGTGGTAACAATAATGTCGATAGCCTGAGAACCACCGCCTAAGGGTGGATTCCAAAAGGAGGTAATGTGACGGCGAAGTTGGCCAATATCTCCCAAGTTAATGTTTTGGCCTTGTGACTCAAAAGACGGCGCGGCACCTAAATTCTGCAAAACATTAGTTGCGGCTTCCTGCCTTTGTTGGCCCTGAATCACAAGCTCTTTGAGCGACGGCAGATTGTGCCAGTTGATACTTTCATCAGGTATAGCACTGCAAGACGAGGCTCTTTCTAATTTTTCAAGCCCTTCCGTAAAGGCTTGTACCGGGTTATCAAGAAGAGTTGCTAGGTATGCATAAATAGCGCAAGCCTCATCCTGGGGTGCGTAATGTGAAACAGCCTTGGCAATCCACATTGTCGTATCAACTAGCCGCACGTCGTTCGGGTATAGTGCATAAAACTCTGCAAATGTTGTCGCGGACTCTTTATATTTTTCTCTCATCAATTGGACTCTACCCAACCAAAATTTTGCATCTGCTTCCCTTGAATGGCCCTTGTTAATTTCCCACCACTCAGCAAATGCCTTTTCCGCAATCTCCAGGTCATTTTGAAACGCCTTACCGAGAGCAAATTTGTATTGTTCATCTGGCGGTTCATCGGGAAGTATACCTCCCCAAGCACTGCCTGAAACAGACAGCATCAGTCCAACCACAAGTGTCAAAGCGAACCTAATCATCACCCAGGAACTCTAGCACCAGGGCTGAGCCTTGTTAAGACGCCAGGGTAGGGGTCGTTGGGTGATTGGTTATCAGTTTGGGTGGCTAGATGACCGTCAAAAAACAGCAAGAACTTGATCTTTTAATTTGTTTGCCCAGCAGGGCAAACCCATTCCC
>DPLM01000181.1:0-3882 GCA_003541985.1 Deltaproteobacteria bacterium
GTTCCAGAAGCATAGATAAACAGCAAAACCAAAGTTGGTAATTGGGTGGTTGGTAAGAAAACAAGGCTTATCAGGATCAGCATCTGCACAAGTGCAATCAGGCTGTAACCCCATTTTTTTAAGTTAGGAATCTGGAGGCCACATACTTGATGGGTGTCCAACTGCTGTGTGGCGCGCCATGGGAATCGTCGATCTAGCAAACCGTCAAAAAAGTATCGCTTTGCCAATTGAGTTGGACGAGAAGCTTTTGGAGCTAGGGGAGGATGGTAGACGATTAAATCTTGGGCAAAGGGAATGGAGAAGCCTCCTTCGAGAATTGAGAAAGCAAGGTCGGTGTCTTCTCGGAAAGGAATTTTGTATCCAGAGTGGAAATGGCAAAATTGCTTGCGAACTAGCAAGTTACAAGTTGGATATCGACCACCCTGACGATTTTCAGTCTGGTGTGTTAGGGGTGTAATTTGTTCTCGATTACCAACGATAGTCTGACCTTCAATAGCTCCTGCTCCTGATTGGCCGTGAATCCAAGTCAACGCTGATGTCACCCAATTTGAGTCGGCTTGTACATCAGCATCGAGTAGGCCAATCCAATTGAATCGAGCCAATGCTGCTCCTGCGTTGCGTGCTCGACCTGGGCCAGAGCGTTGCTGATGTAGAAATTTTAGTTGGAGACAGGTGTGTTGATTAAATTCCTCCAACATTTTTGCAGTATCGTCTGTTGAGCCATCGTTAACTACAATGACTTCAAAACTACACATCGAAGCTGTCTGCTTCTCTAGGGCCTGCAGACAGTCTTTTAGCAAGCTGCTACTATTATAACTGGGTATTACGACTGATAGGGAATCAGGCGATGAGATCAAAAAATCGGGGGGAAGAGAAGTTGACACGGAGAAACGAAGTACTAGAGAACCAACAGTCGTTGGTGCGAGCGCTTCGCGGTTCGTTGCCGTATTTGGAAGAATTCCATCATCAAATTTTTGTTGTTTGTGTCAGTGGAGAATTATTACAACAAGATGCCACTCCCAAAATCATGGAAGAACTTGCACTGTTGCATCGCGTTGGCGTCCAATTGGTGTTGGTCCATGATAACCAACCATTGAATCAGTCCTCCCTGGACACAAGTTCGTTTCCAGTAGCGGTTTCGCGCCTTGACCTTACAGCAATGCAGGAGCAAGTTGCAGCAATTAACTGGGAATTTTTGACCAAACTTTGTCTGTACGGGCATGGAATCATGCCCCTTAGTGGTCACTTTGTTACTGCTCGTGCTGATGAACGCTTTCAGACCCTAGAAATGGACTTAGCAAACGGAGTTGTGCAGGAGGTGGACCTTGTGGCTATTCGTGAGACCTTACAACTACGACATACTCCTTTGCTTGCTCCTTGGGGGACAGGTCGGCAAGGTCATCTTTGGATACTAGAAGCTAGGGAACTAGCGACAGAGCTAGCCATTCGGCTGAGAGCAAAGAAATTAATTTTGTTGGAGAATATATCATCTCCATTGGTTGAAAAAGACATAAACACCTCGATTTTATGCCAATGGCTGCGTCAGCAGAGTTCTATAAGTAAAATCAACCAACTCCGACTAGAATGTATGGCTACCGCATGTGAGCGAGGTGTAACCAGATGTCATTGGTTAGATGCGACCAAGGAAGGAGCTTTGTTAACGGAGACGCTGACTTCTGGTGGGATTGGTCTTATGGTCACCAATACAGCATACCGACAGGTACGAGAGGCTAGGCCTAGTGATATTCCCCAAGTTTGGGGACTGCTGAGTGGACCGATGAGAGACGCTAGTGTTGTCCAACGCAGTATCTACTATCTTGAACAACACATTGGAAGGTTTCGGTTGTTTTGTCAGGATGAGGATGTGTTGGGTTGTTGTGAACTGATAGGTTATCCAGAACAGCAAACTGTAGAGATCGCGGCTTTGTCAGTGGCGTTAGCTTATCGTAACCAGGGAATTGGGAGAGAACTTATTAATGGTGTCCTGGGAGAGGTAAGGAGGCAGGATACACTACAAGCAATCGCATTGAGTACGCATGAAGACAACGTATTCGTGAGTTGTGGTTTCAAGGAATGTTCACTAGAAGATCTTCCTCCGGAGAAACGTTTTAATTATGATTACCCTCAATCCAAAATCTACGTCTATTCACTAATGGGAACTGGCAATGACATTAACACAGACTGAATCTGCAGATTGTTTGGATTCAACTGGCTCGCAGTGTTTAGTGCCATCCGAGCCTGATCAAACTCACCAAGTTCTCGATAGAGCAGTCCTAAATTCCACCAGGCTACTGCATATCCTGGAAACTTTGAAGTGACACTTTCCAAGAAACTCCGAGCATCCTCATAGCGTCCTTTCTTGATCAAAACCGTGCCTAAGCGTAAGCCACTTTTTGGATTCTCTGGATTGAGTTGCAAAGATTCCCGATAAAGTGATTCTGCTAGATTGAAGTCACGCTGTTTCTCGTAGCTAAAGCCAAGATAAAGTGCAACTTCATCGTTTTTTGGAAAGCGATCTCGTAACTCTAACAAGTTTTTGTGAGCAACTCTCGTCTGTTTTTGAGCAAGAGCTATGCGAGCCAGATAGAGGTCAGGTTCGACGTTTTCAGGTTGTAGCTTTTGGGCAGCTTCCATTGCTGCCTGAGCAACTTCCCAATTTTTCTGATCGAACTGAGTTACCCCTTGTTGCAACAAATCCTGATAGCGCATGCCGTCTTGTGGTCGCTCATCATCAGCAAGATCAGAAGCACCAGTTGGTTGTGCACTTTGTGGTAGCCATGGGCCCAACTCTGGACGTAAAACAGTGAAAGCACGATTTGGAGTCTCGGGACTTTTGACGAAGGGGTAGTAACGTAGACCGCGTTGGATTGCCTGAGGATTGGGCTCATTATCATCGAGACTCAAACCATATAAAAGCCACGCGGGACCGTGGTAGGGATGACGAGCATTGGCAATCACGGCTTCAGCCTTTGCCTCGAATCGCTGGCCTTGCACATAAAACCAGAGGGAAGAGAGCGCACGGTATTCAGCATGGTCGGAAAAGTCATCTTGTAAAGAGTTTAAATCTTGCCGAATCTCACTGAGGAGTTCTGGGGGAACTGGTTGTTGTATGTAGGCTTCCTGCAATTGTAAGATCACCGATTGGAAGTGAACTCGCTTATCCAAACCTTGATATTGTTCTGTAAGATTTCTAAGCCCCTGAAGGTGTACACTACGTGTTTCGGCGATCCAAGGTTGGGGATTGAGATCTTTCCAGCGATAAAAGGCTTCTAGTGCCTCGAGGGAAGCATCCTGAGGGAACAGGAACAAGTCAGTGAAAGCTACATTTTTTGTCTGTAGCACCTGAAGTAGTTCTTGGAGCAAAGCATTGATACTGTGTAGAGAGTGCTGACTGCGAAAATCTTCTCTCTGAAGTTGGTTGTCATTGATTGAAAAGATGGTCCAGCGAATGGAAAGTTGCTGGAGAACTTGTTGGGTAGACAGTTGAAGCAAATGGGATAATCGGGCTTCTCGCATTATTTGTTCAACTTGATCAGGTAGGTGCTCTTTCCAAAGCTCGGCCGTTTCTGGGGCCATCACGGCAAATTGATCGTTGAACTGGAACTGGCGGGTAAGTTCTTCCTGAAGGAGCCGAGAAAACCAATTATCTGGCTGAATGCGGTAGAGATTCTGAACAGGAAGGATACCTACGTGGAGGCGGTTCTGAGCGTAGGCCAACGAAGAGGCCAAGAGCAGCACTGCGCTACCTAGGCAGCACAGCGCGAAAGACCAAACAGGTGGTCTTACCACGGGGATGCAGCGTAGGAATTGACAGAGTTGTGGGAGTTATGGTGGCTTACGTCAACATTTTGGTGATCGTCTTCGCTGGACTCCACTTGAGCA
>DPLM01000181.1:4240-6127 GCA_003541985.1 Deltaproteobacteria bacterium
CTCCACTTGAGCAGCCTCAACCTCATCAGCAGTTTCTTCCTCAGCGGCTTGAACAGTTTCTTCGATTTCTTCGGTGACATCAGTGGAGGATTGATTCTCATCAACGGCAGCTTCGAGCTCTTCAAAGCTATCAATCAACAATGCTAGCTTATCGTGCATTTCCTGACGCTCTTCTTCGAGGCCTAAGTTCTGTGCTTTGAGTTCAGAAATTTCTAATTGATATTCTTCAATTTTTTCAACTGCTTGACGAATACGGGATTCCAGGCGGGAAAGTAAATCAGACATGGCTAATCCTCAATGGAAATGTTTGGGTGTCTTGATCCATGACAATGAGCGGATGGCTGCAAGCTGAGCAGATCCAGAAAATGGTGGGATGCAACAAGTGTACTAATTCAAACCAAGATTTTGGTCCCAAAGAGGTCCAGCAAGTTTTGCAGCCAATTCATCCCACGAGTGAATTAGGTGTTTCTCATCTTGGCCACGAGGGTGATTTTGTGCTTGACTGAGGGAGGAACGAATTGAATCAGGATTGCCGGGTACGTAGCTGTAGATGTTTGAGCGATTACTCTTAAGGAAGTTAGGTAGAATTATTGGCAATCCAGCGTATGTATATTGTAGAACCTTTAAGCTGTCGGTACAGCTTTCCATGTCAGGCTTCCAAGATTTATTATCCAGGCCCAAATCAGCATTCAAAATATATGGGATTATTTCAGCAAATGGTATTTCACCATAGTAAAAGATATTTTTTGCAGAAATTTTATTTTCTACGTCACCGATGATGTGAAAACGCCAATCATTTTTGTAAGAAGAAGCTGTATGTAGAAAATTGTAGTCAAAATACCCATTTCCAACCCATACCGCGTTATAAGTGTTTTCGTTGAAAGGGGACCGATGTGAGATATTAAAATCATCTTTGCTAATGCCATGGTAGTCCAAGGATAAATTCCCAGAATTTTTGAATTGAGAGTACATGAACTCACTTGGAACACTGATTAGATCAAAAAAATCCCAATATTTTTTCTCATATTTGGTACTAATTGGGTGTTTTCTGAGGACTGTTAGAAGATCAGACATTCGGTAAACTTTGCGTGCTTTTGTATTAATGTTGGCAATTTTATCAATTAGGAGTAATCCGTCTGCGCTCTCAAATACAAGTAAATCAGCCTTACTGATAAAATCGTGCGTTTGATCGAAAGAGAATCCAGGATAAGACGCAACTAATGGATGTAATAAGAGATTGGAAAAAGAATATTTGAAGCCAATTGAATGAAAGGGAGTAAAATGTAGATAAGAGATAAAGTTGGGTAGTTCTTCGACTAATTTATTTCTTTCGTGAGTACCATAGTAGTTAAGTCTCTTGTTTCCCTGTAAAGAAGAAATCCAACTCAGTCCAGTTGTAAAAAAAAGAACTTCCCAACCAAAGTTATAGAATGATTTCGCAAGGTGGTGAAATCCTGCACGTCTCTCAGATCTCCACACATGATATGTAAAAAAAACTATTTTCAAAATAATTCCTTAAATTAGGCTTTATTAGTAAATAAAAGAGACTGCTCTAAAAATAATCTTTTAATATCAATTAAATCTGAATACTTGATAAATAACGAGTCAAAAAAGGTGTTATTTGAAAATTTATTGTAAGTTTTAACCGTCAATAATAAATGGAAAAAATAGGAAATAGAAGTAGCACATGCTGCGCCTTCTAGCTCAAATATTGGAATAAAAATAAGGTTGCCAATAATACCCACGAAAAGGACCACAGATGAAATATACAAATTATATTCTGGCTTACCACGCGAAGCAATATCGTTAGAAAGGATACGAGAACACGATAGAAAAAGTACACCAGGAAGTAAAAATAGATATATTAAAGAAGCTTCTAAATATTCA
>DPLM01000247.1 GCA_003541985.1 Deltaproteobacteria bacterium
GCGAAAGCTTATGAGAATATAAATATTACTTCCGGATGTCAAGTGGTGTTTGAAGGTAATTTGAAAATTGTTAGGAGGGACCAACAAAAGAAGAATTGTGGTCAGCAAATCTCGCGCACATTGATTAAAGATGCAATGTCATAAGGAAGATTTGTCAGCCTATTCTCTGACTGCAAGACCATTGTGTGAGCGACGTCAATTCGTTCCTGAACCGTATGCTGCTGCCCCGGCATCACCAGAGAATCTTGTAGATATTTAAGGAGATCCTCTTCGTCTTCTATAGACTCGTCCAGCATTGCGACTTCGATTTTTGTACCTGTAGAAACTTCACTAAGTGGCATTAGGGATGTGTGAGGGTTTGTAACTCCAGGCATTGGAGACCCATGAGGACAAAATTTTGGGTGTCCAAGATATTCTTCTAGGCGAGCAGCAACTAATGGAGTGATCGCATGTTCTAAATTGTGTGCGTGTGTGTGGACTAGATACCATGGGATTTTTAATTCATGCCAAAGAAAGTATTCTGCGAGATTATGGCGATGTGCAATGCCTTCAGCACTTTCTTTCCCTTCTTCAGTCAGTTCGATTTCCTTACGATCGTTTAAATTCACTAATCCGTCACGTTCCAATCGACGTAGTGTCATATGAACAGTAGAGGGACTGCTATCTAATCTTTGAACCAAAGTAGAGGCTTTCACCACCCGGCCCATTCTCTGGATTCGGTAGATCAGATGAAGATATTCACCAACAACAACAGACTGACGGCTTTCCATGATCTTATAAAGCTCTTCAAATTCTTGAAATCATTTCTTTTCAGCACGTATTACGTATCGAAAACTCTGGTACCCGCCAACAGAAGACTTAATATAGCCAATCTCGTCTGAAATCCTTAGAAATAATTTACCATTTTCCGGTATATTTTCGTAATTAATTGTAATTGCTTCTCTTTTCATCATTAGTTGCTGATTTATATGCTTCCGCTTGGAGTCAAGAAGGAAAATTTCTGGCTGTAATTTTGTACTTCCAAGCACATTCCATGATATTTGCCAATTTGCTTTGACCTCTTTGGGCAAATCAAGAAAAAACCAGTGACTACTTCCACGGTTAGACAACTCTGCATAAACTGAAGAATCTATCGGCAAATAAAAGATTCCTCGCTGGTTTTCTGGTAAAGCCCAGTCAATGATGGGCTTCATCTCTGGCCAATCAGGTGGATTTTCAAGCGCTTTTGTCAAAGATTGCAGAGCTTCGTTCCAATCAAGGCGCCAAAAAATAGTTTCCTGGTCACGACCAAGCTCTCTGGAACGAAATCGTGATTCTTGGAACTCCTGTAGAGACTCAAAAATTGCTGAATGCTGTTGTTCAGGCCTTCCTTGATAAACGACACTGTAAGGTGTGAGCATGTATAACGTTGGTTTATTCCAACCGATATAGCTCCCCACTGATCTGAAGAGCTCATCTTCCATATCCGCAGAAGGAGCATTTAACACTTCAATTCGTAGCTGCCCATCATCTTTTCGTTGCACTTGGCGAAGATCGCGAATGAGAGGAGCCCAATCCAACATTAATTGATCCAATAAAACAGCAATCACAAATCCTGCATTTCGATTGCTGATCAAACGCTGCGCGTAAACCTCACCAAGTGTTTGACCTTGGTTTTTTAGCAGCAATTGAATCCCGATGGTGGCAGAGCTGAAATTCTCATTTAAAAGTTGTTCTGCAGCTTTACTGAAGCGCAGATTAAAGACTGGGGGATCAGAATTTTCCTGTTCTTCGGTGAGAAGAATCCGATAGGGAGCAAGTCGGCGCTGCAACATGCTCTTCAACAATTTTTCTTGATCCGCCTTAACGAACCACTCGCTCTCATCAAAACGTAACCGAATGGAAACTTGTTGCTTAAGATCATTTTGCATTGGAATTGCCAGCTGTTGTAGACCTCCTATGATTCTGGAGCGATAAAGGCGAGCTTCCATGACAACGAAAAATTCCTGGGCCTTATCATCAGCAAATTCCTCAATCACTCTAGTTGACTCGATAAATGAATCAGGTTCGTTGAGTAACCGATTCTCCAAGACAGGATAAAGTTGTTCGACATCTTCGGGTTTCAGAAATTGGGTCATTGTTCGGGTTAGAATATCTTTTTTAGCGATCGCAATCGCTGACTCGCGAGCTCGGACATAGTTTTCATTGTAAACCCGAACGGCAGCCTGACCACGTTCTGAAACGACACCCTGAGCTAGTAATCCTTGACACCAAAATCCCAGTATCAGTAAAAAGAGGACAAGTCTCATGTGCTGAGGCCCAGTGATACTTTAAGCTGGCTCAATCGTTCTAGTTGAACTTCCCTCTCTCCACTCAAATTGAAATAATATTTCACCTTCGGCTCGGTGCCTGATGGACGAACAATCACTCGTGCGTTCTGTTCCAATTCCAGAATAATCACGTTAGACCTTGGTAAGCCGGGTCCGAGCATTATCTCAGAACTTCCAGGAATTCGCACTTGGTCAGTGAGTAGATCGATGATCCATTCGACTTTCAAACCTGCCAGCAGTTCTGGTGGGTTTTCACGTAGTTTTGAAAGTGTTACTTCCATTTGTTGCTTGCCCTCAAGACCACGAAAATTTTGATTGTGTAGAGAGTCCAAATGAAAGCCATATTGTCGATACAACTCTTCCAAGCGCATGAGAGGGCTACTACCTTGGGCCTTTAATGATGCCACCATTTCGGCAAAGGCCATCGCAGCCCAGACACCATCCTTATCTCCTGTGTGATTACCCATCAAATAGCCATGACTTTCCTCCATTCCGAAGAGGAATTTCTGGCCTTCAGATTCTGCCTGGAGAGCAACAGACCAAATCCATTTGAAACCTGTGAGAACTTCTTTCACGGCCAAACCATAGTGCTCAGCAATACGCTTGCCCAGAGGAGATGTCACGACCGATCCGATGTAGAGACCATTCTCTGGCAACTTACCACTCTCTTGCAGAACCCTGAGTACAAAATCTAGTAAGAGAGCACCGATCTGATTCCCACTCAGCCGAACCCATTCCTGTTGATTATTCCGAACCATCACACCAAGGCGGTCAGCATCGGGATCATTGGCAAGAATCAGTTGATGTTCTGCCTGAGCTTCTGCCATTGGTAGTTCGTAGGCCGCTGCATCTTCAGGGTTTGGAGAAATCACTGTTGAAAAGTTTCCATCAGGAACCATTTGACTTGCAACACAGTGCACGTTGGTAAAACCACGTTCCTTCAACAAGCGTGGAACAAGCCGACCCCCAGTTCCATGAAGTGGGGTGTAGATTACTCCCAACTGTTCGTTCTGTGACGGCTTTCCAAAACTTAGTGGAAGCAAATTTTCTAGATATTCCAGATCAATGTCATCTTCAATCCACTCAATACGCCCCTGCTGTAAGGCATCCTCAAAAACCATATGAGGAATCTCCGCAATGTCTTCTACGCTACGGACTTCATCAATAATCATCTCATCATCTGGTGGGATGATCTGACCTCCATGTTTCCAATACACTTTGTACCCGTTGTATTCTGGTGGATTATGGCTGGCGGTCAGGATGATCGCTGCTACTGCTTTTTTTTGAAGCAAGGCATAAGAGACCATTGGTGTAGGTATGATGTCACGAAACAGATAAACTCGGATACCATGCTTGGCTAAAACTTCAGCTGCAGCACGGGCGAATACCTCTGAGTTGTTTCGTGAATCAAAGCCAATCACGACTCCTGATGCAACGGTTTCCTGGCGCTTCTCAATGTAGCGAGCCAAACCTTCTGTAGCCTGCATGACGGTGTAGCGGTTCATTCTGTTCAGACCAACTCCCATTACTCCACGTAGACCGCCTGTACCAAACTCCAACGTAGTACCAAAACGATCGATCAACTCTTCTTCTGTTGCTGTTTCCAGCAACAGTTTTGCTTCTTCACGAGTTGTTTTATCAAAGCAATTGGTTTCTGCCCAATACTGAGCAATCTCACGAACATTCGACATACTACCTCAACAGGTGTTTAGTGGCTTAGCTCTTCTTCAGCAGGAAGATGAAGAAGCATTTTTTCATCTGATGCCAACAGACAAATCTGTTGATTTGTTTGGGGATGCACGAAGTCAATCTGGTAGGCGTGCAAGAGTTGGCGTTTCGGCAAGTTCCTAGCTTTTAGAAAAGCTTCTCCTTCTTCCAGCCAACGTAGAAAATCTTTCTCTGTCAGTCCATAAAGCTTGTCTCCAACAATCGCAAATCCACTGGCTGCTGCATGCACACGAATCTGGTGAGTCCGCCCAGTCATTGGGTGAATTTGCAGGTAAGCACACCTTCCAATGGGTTTCAATTGGCGAAAGCGTGTCTCACTTGGTTTTCCATTCTCACAAACCGATTGCTTGATCCGGATGGAACTGGAGGAATCTGGCCCAATGGGTTTCGATACCAGCATTTCTTCCTGAGGTAATGAACCGGCGACGACTGCACGGTACTCCTTGCGGATTTGCTTATCACGGAACAAAGCTGCCATCTGCTGGGCCATTTGATGAGTCTTGGCAAATAACACAACTCCACTAGTTTCTCGATCCAGGCGGTGGATCGTATAGAGTTTCTGCCAGCCAAAGCGTTCGCGAACAAGGTGCATGAGCGTGTTCTTGAAGTACCTACCAGAAGGACTGGTTGGAAGGTCTCCGGTCTTATTCAAACCGATTAGCCACTCATCTTCAAAGAGCACCTCATAATCAGCATCCACAGAAGGTTCAAGCGAATCAGGACGTAGATAGACCACCCGTTGGTTGTTTCGTAGCTTTTGCCCAGCCTTTCCTTGCTGACCATCCACTAACAAGTGGCCAGATTTGATGTGATCTACCCATTCCTTAGAACTGTAGTAGCGAAAGCGACGAAGCAAAAACTCTAACAGAGTCTCTTCTTGGCCATTGACTCGAGCGTATTGAAAGCTCAGCTCTGTATGCCCCTCTATCATCTGCAATGACACTACTTCTGCTCCAACAAAGCAGAACGATCTTTCAACAAAACTTGAATCGAATAGGCAGGAATCGCAAAAATCCATGACCCTATCTTCTGGTTCAGCAACTCTATCTCCTGATTCATCGTTTGATTATCGCTACCGCTCTTCAATACAAGACTAATCCAATGCTGTTTAGCAACCTCCATTGCACCTATCGACATTTTCAGGACTCTACCGTCACTAGCAGTTCCTGTAATTTGAAAGATCTCATCACGACCAACTTCTTTAGGAGGAGTTTTATTGGACTTCAGGTCGTCAAACTCTAGACTGCGTAAAGCACGAACCATCCGGTCAACCATAGAACCATTGAGCTGTTCGACGTCTTGCTGGTCTAAAAGCTTCCACTTATCAGTAGCTTCTGTGTCATGTTCCAAAATGTATTCAACACCTCTTGGTGTTTGAATCTTTAGTACTTGAATGGAAGCATTGCCTAGAGAGAAGAGGTTTTTCTGCATCCAGCCGACTTCTGAATCCGCAAGGGGGAGTTGCTTTGCAATTAGAAAAGCCGCTTCTTCACCAAAAAATCGGATGTATTGCCCGTCACCTTGTTCTCTCAGCTTTCCAATCAGCAGTTGTAGCACCGATCGTTGCTGCTGATCTATCAAGTCTAGCCGCTTTGCAGTGCCGCTACCTCCGGCTTCCGGATCAACCAACTCTAGTCGAGGATGTCGCTCAGGATTACTGGTCACTTTGTCACCTACCTTAGTTTCCAACAGAGCCAGTAGCAGTCTGCGAACCTGTTTACTATCAGCAGGCCAGTCCGATTCCCCAACTCGCCATGTCCCATCGGCTTGCTTCAATTCAAAGTCTTGATCAGCAGTCCTGATTTGCAGTGTTGCCAACTTTTCTACCTTCAGTTCATCTAGTAAGGTTTTTGGGCCACTCATTTGATTGGCGGCCCGCGACGAACCTTGTTCCTGCCAAACTAGAAAAAAACCAGTTGCCGCTAAAACCGTTGTTAGCGCAAACAATATTTTCCACATACCAACTCCTTAAATCATTCCGTGTTAGAGCCGATACTCTTGAAATAAATTACAAGATCACAAAATCATTAAGCTATGAGAACACCCATCAAATTCAAGATCATTTCGTTCCCGAAGAGATTCTAGATTGTTACTTCACCCGACCTTCCAAGCTCAGCAGTGGCTCATACAGGTCTGGTCTGCGGTCACGAAAAACACCCCAGCTTTGTCGTTGTATTTTGAGTATTTCTAAGTCAAAAGACTGTAACAAGATAGCTTCCTCATCTCTTGGCGCGGTTTGCAGAAGCTCACCCATTGAACCCGCAATGAATGAGGAGCCATAAAAACTAAGTGTGTACTCTTCGCCGGTTTCCACTCCCACTCGATTTGCTGCGATCACGGGAACCATATTGGCTGCTGCGTGACCCTGCATAACACGCATCCAATGTGTTTGAGAGTCCCATTCGGGAGCTAGGGGTTCAGAACCGATCGCTGTTGGATAGAGCAGAATCTCAGCACCTTTGAGCACCATACAGCGTGCAGCTTCTGGAAACCACTGATCCCAGCAAATGCCAGCCCCAACGCACCCATATCTAGTCATCCAAACACAAAAACCTGTATCCCCAGGTGAGAAGTAAAATTTTTCTTGGTAACCGGGCCCATCAGGAATATGCGATTTGCGATATAGGCCCAACAACTCGCCATCGGCATCAATCATTGCCAGAGAATTAAAAAATACTGGGCCAGCCTTCTCAAAAAAACTAACTGGCAAAACCACAGACAGTTCGTGAGCAAGCTCTTTCATCCTGAGAAGGGTCGGATGCTGGGTCACAGGATGTGCAAGGTCAAAATGTGCAGGGCGCTGTTCTTTGCAGAAGTAGGGTGATTCAAAAAGTTCGGGTAGTAAGATCAATTGGGCTCCTTTTGCTGCTGCAATCCTGATCCAATCCTCTGCTTGCTGGACGTTTTCTTCTGTGTTATTTGACCAAGACCGCTGTAGTGCAGCAACAGTCACTGTTTTCATGAATTTCCTTGAGAATGGAGCATTGGGTTCGATGCAAGGAACTGCTTCGACATAGCTAGTAGCGGCATGGCTTTACTTTTTGCTGATGCTCCCGTAGTGATAAATGATTTTTTAACTTTGATGACATGCTCCGTATCCGTTTTCTCTGGATCGGCCGAACACAAGAAGCCTATTTGCAAGAGGGGCTGAAAATCTATCAGCAACGTCTCCTGCACTATGCCAACATTGTCACGGAAGAAATCAGGCCGCAACGACGTTGGCAATCGTTACCAGAGATCGCACGAAAAAAAGTAGAAACCAAGGCATTACTGGAACGCTTACTCCCAGGTGAACAATGCATCTTATTGGACGAACAAGGTCAACAGCTTGACTCGATTAGCCTCTCACGATGGCTGGAAAATTCCCATCTACAATCTGGACCACAGATGACTTTCATAGTGGGTGGCCCTTATGGTGTTGATTGCAGGGCGTTTCCACAGCAGACAAAATACCTTAGCCTATCGCCGATGACCTTCAGTCATCAAATGGCTCGTCTGATTTTACTGGAACAGGTTTATCGAGCTTTTACTATTCTCAAAGGTGAACCTTACCATCACCGCTGATCACATATTTCTTCAAGAGAATTCATGCGAATACTGATTTTATTGGCAGTTGCTCTGTTTGCGCTTAGTGGGTTGGGCTACTTTGCGATCCTCAATAGTGACACGATTTTCTTATACCTGTCGCCTTCCCTTTCGCTCAATATTCCTCTGTGGGCAGTAATGCTCGTTTTCTCTGTCCTAGGATTTCTGGCCTCTGAGTTGCGATCCTTGGTACTGCATCCAGACCGCTTCTTCCAGCGCTTTCGTGTTTCCTTGGAAAAAGCTCGCCAGCAGCGGAGAATTGAAACCTATCGGGATTTTCATCAGGCCTGTTTGTCCTGTGATTTGAAAAGAGTGAAGCGGTTGTTTGCTCGAATAACTCCAAGGAGGGCTCCGTTGGACATCCGAGTGAAAAATCTGATCAGCAAGCGTTACATCTGGGATACTCCAAGCATGCTACAGGGGTTCTTTCAACTACGGCAGGAGTTTCCGAATGAATTAGAAGTATTGCTACCTTACCAGCAGTTCACTTTAGAAGTTGGAGAGTGGGGGATTGCAGAACAGTTGAGCCACGAAATCGACCGATTAGCTCATAATCATCCAGAAGCGCTAATGGGATTGCGCGAAATTTATGTCCAACGTGGAGACTGGCCGGCCTGCGTGCGGCAGGAGCGAAACATTCTGGAGCTATACCCAGACGGTGTGATCGGCAATCAAGTGCGATCCCGGCACAAGCAAAGGCTCCATCTTGCAGCAGAACAAGAACCAGAACTGCTCAACAACTGGAATATGGCATATCTGCCTGGTGGTAAGAAAGCAATCAAGCATCTCTATTCTGTTTCAGCAGCGGTCAGTGAGGCGAATCATCTTCACCAGAACGGTCAGTCCATCAAGGCAGCCGAATTGTTGCGTACAAGCTTTGAACAGAACGGGACACCTCGCCTGCTTGATGAGCTGGAACGACTCTACACTGATACCGGCAACAACCGGACGATCTACGACATGCTGGAGCGCTTGGAAAATTCTTCCAAGACTTCGCTCTATGTCACTTTGACGCTTGCTCGCATCAATCTACGCAGTGGTAACACAGAGGAAGCTCAGCGTCGTCTCCAGCAAATGCAGCCTGAATCTTCCAACGCTGCCGCCTCACTCTACCATGCACTGCGCTACCAGCTCGCTTTAAAGCTGAAAAAACCGGAAACTGCTCTGGAAGCTGCTAGCCAGCTCACTCCGGTAAATTCTCCAAATTGATTGGCTAGAATTAT
The DNA here is from genome assembly GCA_003541985.1 of Deltaproteobacteria bacterium. Classification (GTDB taxonomy): domain Bacteria; phylum SAR324; class SAR324; order SAR324; family NAC60-12; genus JCVI-SCAAA005. Next base: position 8,846 of record DPLM01000247.1, read on the forward strand.
TTCAGACACCCTCATCTGGAGCACAATAATCTCCGATCAACCTCTATGGTAAGTTGGTGATTCAGTACCCTAGTCTGCAACTGAAATTAAATTTTTTGACAAATCGTATTCTTCAAAATACGACTACAACAGAAAGCTTTTCAGCAAATAGCCATAAACAAAATACAATTAATTTGATTTATTTTACTCTTCGGTTCTCCCCAGTCTTACACTCATGCCTCTAGCACTTTCGCTGCTCAGACTTGGATTTCTTGTCAGCTTGCTGTCGTTCAGTCTGCTCATCTGGTCATGTAAAAGTAGCGGATCACCAGAAGGTGGATCTAGCAAGCAGCCGATTATCGAAAATAATTCTGCC
>DPLM01000107.1 GCA_003541985.1 Deltaproteobacteria bacterium
GAACATCATGAATTCCCTGAAATATCATGATCTTTTGTTCATCAAGCTACTCAGAAATCTTGCATAATTTTGGCAACAATCAGGATACTGCTTAGTCTTCTGGTCAAAAGTTTTTCGTTTAACACACTCGTTGAACCACAATAAGATAAACTAAGATCGAACCAGAATTTTAGAAATCTCACAACACACCTAAATTTTTAGCGCTGCTGACAGGAGGCCTCTTTGAAAAAAGAACATCGTGTACATCCTAGATACCGTGTCCAACTGCTGGCCAAGATGGAAGAAGGCCAACGGGTATCGCACGTAAAGGTGATTGACTTGAGCTTGGCAGGGTGCCGCATTCTCTGCAAACAACTGCTCAACCCCTCTGCTCATGTACGACTAACTTTTTTTCTGAGAACTGAGGCAGGTCATAAACCATGCTTGCCAATTTCCTCCCGTGTCACCCGAGTCTTCAAGGTTGAAGAAGAAAAAGTGGTTGGACTTGCTTTCATTGGCTCGATCTTACCTGAGAACAGGATAGAAGAACTCATTGCAGAAGCTGCAAAAAATCCCAAAGCTAAGCTCGCCTAGTTCTTGAATGAACAAATAATAATTTATCACTCGATTTAAACTGGATGCAGCATGCCTTGCCAGTGACTCCTTCCCCTATGGAGAACTATGAGAATCCTACTTTTCAGCATCGCTGTCCTCTTTCTTAGCCAATTAAGTGCTTGTTCCATGAGTTGTACATCAGTCATGAGCAGCAATGCTAACTACAATGAATGTGTGATGCGTAACACTCTCTCTTGATAAAGAATTTATCTCTTCCAGCATCTTTCCCCAAGGCTTTTAATCCACCTCCTCGTAATCTGCTCCATTTTTTCATCTAACCTGGCTATGTTGCTTTGGCTTTCAGAGACAAAAAGCAGAAGACAATCAGTAGTTCACTAGTTATAACCAGTTAGTTAGTGATGATGTCCGGTGTTACTTCATCCGAATTTTAAGAACACCTAAAACAGGACTTCAAATGGGCAAAGCAGATGAGTTTAACAAAACCTGGGAGCAAGTTATGAAGAGTGATTTTTTCTTATAATTGCTATTTATCACCTAGATTACATCACCGTTAACTATAAAATAGGTGACCACATCAAAATTGAAGTCGACAAGGAATTGATCAACCAAGTCAAAGAAATGTTCACAATTTAACCTTGTTGAGTAATCTTTGAAGGTCCCAACTTTCTCTACCTTCAACAAAGGTCTAAGATTCGCCAGAGAAGAACCTCAATACAATGGTGTAATGACAGCTATCACCAACCAAGACAACAAAATCTTTCGTCAGGAAAGCCCAGTACAAACCCTGAATTACGAACCTTCCAATAATCAAGACGGGAGTTGGACTGATTTTAATAGTGAGCCTTTGGAAAAAAACAAAGACTTTGATAAATCTTGATAATTTAAGTTATCAATAATATTCGCAATAGCATTTTCTATTTTTATGTCTCGCATGATCTCTCGATTCTTGTACACACTGCAGACCTATTTATGATTCTGTATTTGAGCCAAGCTGTAGAGATGGAACCGACATGGGAGATCATCCGCAATCCCAAGGACCGCTAAACCCGGACCCTTATCAATATGGTACCAGTGTCTGATCCCTACGTCACTCGTCAATTACCAACCATTCGTGGAGAGGGCTCCTGTCCGATTAATCGGTTACCTCTTGGACCTCGCTTTTCACCTTGTTGTCCAAACGTAACAACAGTTTGTCAACAAGCCTTTTTGCAACTAAAACCGGACGATCACAAGCCTCATCAAACACACTGTGTCCGTTTGGAGGAGTTCAATCAGACTAATCAACTAACAGAAGCATCACCATGAAAACAATGAACCCCGATGTAGTAGTAATCGGAGGCGGTGTAATTGGAGCCGCTGTGGCCTACGGGCTGGCAGCACAAAAGGCCTCAGTCTTCATGCTGGATCGAGAGGATTTTCAGTTAACGGCTTCTCGAGGAAATTTCGGACTTGTATGGCTACAGGGTAAGGGACACGGCATGCCACGGTATGCGCAGTGGAGCCAGGAAGCCATAGAACTGTGGTCAAACTTTGCAAAAAAACTTGAGGACCAGACCGGCATTCCCCAGTACTATCATCGAACTGGTGGCTTCCAAATTTGTGTGGGAGAGGAAGAATACAGCAAGCGAAGTACATTCCTCGAAGAGATGCGAACCCAATCCCTGACAGGCACCTATGACTGTGAGATGATCAGCCGGGATGAGTTACAAAATATGATCCCCAAACTATCCTTGGGACCAATGGTTTCTGGAGCATCCTTTTGTCCCCACGACGGCTTTGCCAACCCCCTGCATTTGTTGCGCGCACTGCATCAAGCCTTTATTCAACTCAAGGGACAATTCTTCCCAAGTGCAGATGTACAGACGATTGAGCATAACACAGATGGTTTCCTGATTCAGACCAATATAACAAAATTCTCGACCAGAAAACTTGTTATCGCCAGTGGCCTAGCTACCACCAAGTTGTCTGCTCTGGTGGGCATCAGGGTGCCCGTGCGACCTCAACGTGGGCAAGTGCTCGTGACAGAAAAAACTGATCAGCTTTTCCCATTCGCCACGGGCCGGATCCGCCAAAATTTCGATGGAAGCTTCATGTTCGGAGCCTCCCACGAAGAAGTCGGTTACGACCTCAGTACTACCAACGGTATTTTGCAAGACATTGCCAACCACGCCTTGACAGTCTTTCCGACCCTGAAAAATCTACAATTGATCCGCAGCTGGGGATCCCTGCGCGTGCTCACACCGGACCAAAAACCAGTTTATGTGGAGTCACAAAGTTGTCCTGGAGCTTTTGCTGTAACCAGTCACAGTGGGGTAAGTCTGGCTTCAATTCACAGCAATTACCTGGTCGACTGGATTTTGTCCGGCCAAACCCAACCGATGTTTGAGGTTTTTGATTCTGCGAGGTTTGATGTTCCAGCCACCGCCTAATGTTGCCAAGACAATTCAAATCACCTTTGAGGGGCAGACCTACCAAGTGGCCCCTAGGCAAACCGTTGCTGCAGCACTGATGGGAGAAGGCTACCTGACGCTGCGAAATTCGGCGGTCAGCGGAGAAACCAGAGCAGCCTTCTGCATGATGGGGATCTGTTTTGACTGCCTGCTTGAAATCGATGGCCAGCCCAACCAACAATCCTGCATGATCCAAGTTCGTGAGGGTATGAAGATCCAGCGTCAACTGAAGAAAGGGGAGCGTGTATGAGTCTACCAAAGTATGACTACGTAATCATCGGAGCAGGCCCTGCTGGCATGGCTGCGGCTGTCGAAGCTTGCCAATATGGACTAAATGTACTGGTGCTGGATGAACAACCAACTGTTGGGGGTCAAATCTATAGAAATATAGAAGATCTGAAGGAACAGCGTCCAGGTGAATTCCATCAGCTGGACGCTGATTATCAGGAGGCCTTTGAACTGACTCAAAGATTCCGCTCCTCTAAAGCCAAGTATCAGCCAGGCCGATCAATCTGGCAAATTGATTCGGATTTGACGCTATACCATATTGGACAGGATGGAGGACCT
>DPLM01000306.1:0-472 GCA_003541985.1 Deltaproteobacteria bacterium
GGTTCTCAGGGCTTCCTGAAGCCAAAAGCTCGCATCTTCCCAACGTTTAGAATCAAGATATATTTGAGCGAGCTGAAGTTGAGCCCATGTGTAATCAGATTTGAGTGCCAGCGCTGACTGGATGAGTCTGCGACCTTCATGTTCATTACCGCTTTGCCAGACTGCTGTGCCAAGATGTGCAAGTGTCCAGTAGTCTTTTGGGAAAAGGCCATTCATGACCAGAAGAGTTTGGGTGAGGGATTCCAACACACGCTGATCACCCTCATCTAAAAGCTCTTCTAAAAGGGAGGCGAACATCTGGAGGAGACTATAGTTGTCTGGCTCTAAACGGAGCGCCTTTTTGATGGCTGTGATGGCTGCCTGTTGTTCGCCGGCTTGTTTCTTTAGAATTGCGATTTGTTGCCAAACCGCAACTTGTTGTGTGTTAAAGCTTGCTGCAGTTTCGAAAGCAGCAAGCGCTTCCCTTGCTTGG
>DPLM01000306.1:778-2750 GCA_003541985.1 Deltaproteobacteria bacterium
CGAAAGCAGCAAGCGCTTCCTTTGCTTGGCTTTGGCGACTATGGATCATTCCTTTCCAAAACCAGGCTTCTGGAAGTTCAGGTTTCAGTTCAAGCACTTTTGAAAGATCATTTAATGCAGCCTGATCTTCGCTTGCTTGGGCTCGAAGCTGAGCTCTATCCAAGTAGAGGCTTGCACAATTACACGATTGAAGGCGTTCTTCGTTGTAATACTCTAGTGCAGCTTTGTTTTGTCCTGAACTCAAGTACAGACGACCCAAGGAGGAGGCCAGTCGCTCGGAGGTAGAAACATTTTTCAATCCTGCATCATAAACTTGTTTTGCTTTAAGAAGTTGCCCAGTTGACTGAAAGTGTGATGCTAAACGGAGATATCCCAACTCATTACTTGGGTCAATTAGTAAAGCTTCCCACTCAGCATATGCCGGATCCTCAGGCGCTAATTGAATATGTGAGCATCCTATCAAAGTCCCGAAACTAATGACAAATCCTGCCAAAATCGTAAAGTCTCTTGCAAGTGAAAAGGTTATCCGCATACCCATATTGTATGAAGCGTTTCTTGTAATTATGGGGTGATATCTGTAAAACAAATTATAAAGATAAAATATAATAATTATTCTACTCAAAACAAGTGAGCGAAACAAAGCATTTTCCAAACCCAAATGACAATAACTTTAAGACAGCTTGCAGAACAAGCACGAAGTGCCTCGAGGCGATTAGCTAATCTTTCAACTGGCCGAAAAAACGAAGTACTATTGGCATGTGCTGAAAAGATTCGGGAAAATACTGAGCCTATTTTATCGGCCAATCAAAATGATTTGGAGTCTGCATATAGATTGAGAAGTCAGGGAGAACTGAGCGATAGTTCCATCCAACGCCTCAAACTGAATGTTATGAAGATTGAGCAAATGGCTAAAAATTTTGAGAATGTTGCCGCTCTTCCCGATCCAGTGGGTCAACTACAGCTAGCAACTAGGTTGGATACAGGGCTAGATTTGCATCGAATCTCCTGTCCAATAGGAGTGCTGCTCGTCATTTTTGAGTCACGTCCTGAGGTGGTTGTACAGATCTCAGCATTGTCTATAAAATCCGGAAACGCCGTAATTCTTAAAGGAGGAAAGGAAGCATCTCAATCTAATGCTTATTTGTTTGGTATCTTGGATCAGGTTCTTGAAAAATTTGCTGATTTGCCTGATGGCACTGTGAGTTTGCTTCAAAGTCGAGAAGCCGTTAGCGAGATTGTACAGCAGAATGATTGCCTTAATTTGATCATTCCAAGAGGTAGTAATGCCCTTGTACAGCACATCCAACAACATTCGAGAGTTCCGGTACTTGCCCATGCAGATGGGATTTGCCACGTTTATTGGGATCGATCTGCAAGCTTTGGCAAAGCAATGGAAATTATTATTGATGCCAAGACAGAATACCCAGCTGTCTGCAATGCTATGGAGACTTTGTTGATTCATGATCAAATTCCTGAGAGCGAAATTAGGCAGATCCTTACTAATCTACTGGAAGCTGGGGTTGAACTAAGAGTCTGTTCAGTGATCATGAAAAAGTTCGGTAGTGAATTGAACGGACTTATTCAAGTATCGGAACAGGACTGGGCAACAGAATACACAGACCTAATTTTATCAGTTCGTTTGGTATCCTCCTTTGATGAAGCGATCGATCACATTAATAAATATGGTTCTGGCCATACAGATGCAATAATTGCAGAAGATAGATTAATTGCAGAACAATTTATGGATCAGGTGGATGCTGCCAATGTTTTTTGGAATGCTTCGACTAGGTTTGCAGACGGTTTTCGATATGGCTTTGGTGCCGAGGTAGGGGTAAGTACTTGTAGAACTCACGCTCGTGGCCCTGTAGGATTGGATGGTCTCGTAATATACAAATACAAACTGTACGGCAGTGGCCAAGGTGTGGCCCGCTACCATGAGGGAGGGAGGCAATACATTCATCAACCCCTATCT
>DPLM01000074.1 GCA_003541985.1 Deltaproteobacteria bacterium
TCGTAGATTTTGTTCATGATAGTTCAAATATCGTTGACGATGCTGGAGTTCACTTTGCCATTCTTCCCAGTCCAGAGTCTCCGCAGAAAGAGTTGTCTGCAACCGCTCAACAAATTCAGACACTTGGCGATGCAATCTCTGACAATGCCGCCATTCACCAGCTAGTAGTGTCTGTGATTGCTGATGTACCAACCGCATATGGAGTTCCTCCTGGAATGTTTTCCAAGCATTTGCACTCATTTGAGAAACAGAGTGATCTTGCCAAAATTCGAGTTGCTTTTTTTCACGAGTTGTAAGTTCTAATTTACGTTGCAACAACAAATGCAACGCTGAGAACATAAAATAGTGAGGCTGTTGCCAACCACATCGACGTAAATCTCGCAGAATGTGTTCTGTAATGCGATCTACATCGGCTTGTTCCTCATGCTCATTGAGATCTAAATTGATTACAAAGATGATTTGATCTACCAAGCCGAGTTGATATAAATTACGTAATAGGTGTACGTCTGCTTGACGAATCCCAATTCTGGAACTGATTACATAGATTAGCAGGTTGCTACGTGAGGCATATTCTTGCACCTGCACAAGATGGAGAGGGTTTGGTGAATCACTCCCCTGGCAATCCGCAATCTCAGTGCCTTGCCAGGTCCAACCTGGTTCTTCTAGCAGGAGATCTTCCAAGAAGACAGCCCGAGAATCTTGCTCAACCCAAGCTTGATGGTGACAACTTTCTCCACCAGACCAAGTTCGTACCTGCGTAGAATGATTGAGGTAGCCAATAGCTTCAGAATAGCCGACTAAGCACGCTCGCAGGAAAGCTCGTTCCTCACTAAAATAAGATGTGTCTTCTCCAGCAGGTTGTTCATCCAGCCAATGAAGCAACGACTGACGTTCTGAGGCTTTATCTAGTTTACAGGAAGGTAGGGATGAATCGGAGGATTGTAAGAATACTAGGGCAGCTTGAAATTGGCGATCAAGTAACGATTTGGATTTGAATCTCAAATGCGCTCTGCTTATCTTCCCAAGCTGAATCCGAGTGACAATCGAAGTGAGAATGCCAGCCCCACGACGGAGACGGTCTGCACCCAACAAAGCATTAAGTAGCGTAGACTTGCCAGATTTAACAGCACCCAACACAGCAATACGAACTTTTGCTTGCTGCAGCCTATCTTCTGCCTGTTGCAAAGCATCCTGCCAATGGCGTAGTTGGGGAGCATCCTGCCACTGAAGTAGCTCAGCCAGTTTTTCTAATTGGGAACGTGTTTCAGCAAGAGTGGGGAAGAGGGACCCCAACGACGAGTCGTCAGGCATCAACAGAAGGGCCTGACTGGCGAAGTTGCAAATGGTAAGAACGGATTTTTAGAACAGCACGACCAGCTACTCGACGTACTTCTGAGACAGGGATGCTTAGGGAAGATGCAATAGCTTCCAACGATTGGCGATCCTCTCCAAACCCTAGGTAGCATCTTGCAACTTGAGCTTCCAACTCATCCAGCAAGTCCGCAAATTCTGAGAACCGGTGTTTCTTTTCTTGATCCAATCCGTCTTCTACATCATCTGAACCTGCAACTGGTGTTTCTAATGTAGATTTTGTTTCTACCGGAGTCATTTCTTCGAAAATATCAACTTCAGTAGATTCTTCTTCTAATGAAAACTCATTGGAAACTTCATCATTATCTTCCAGCTCATCAAAAAGCATCAAATCTGCTTCGTCATCTTCGAGTTCTACGGAATGTTCAGGAACTTCCTCGGTATTATTCAGTTCTTCCTGAATTTCTAGTTCCTCTTTCTCTTCTGCACTTGCATCGTTAGAGGATGAAGCAGAAAACTGGGTTTCTACAAGCAGTTCTTCTTCATGCTCCACAGAAGGGGCTTCCTCCACAATTGATGGATCTTCTTCCTCGGAAGTTTCTGAAAGAGCCTGCTCTCCTAGCAGTTGCAATCGTTGCTGCAGTTCCTGTTTTTCTTCCAGTATCCTCTGTAGTGAATTCTCTTTTTGCAGGAGCAGTTGCTGGAATTGAGCTGCTTGTTTGAGCAGTTCTGTTTTTTCACGACTATTGGAATCTAATTGTTCCTGCAACCAATCTGCACGACGTTGTATTTCTACAAAGCGCGCTTCCCGCTCAAGATACTGCAAACGCTCTTCCTGCCATTGCAGGCGTTCTTCACTGAGGCCTTGTAGCCGCTCACGAATCTGTTTGAGTTCTTTCAGTTCTTGTTCAACAAAAGCTGATACTACACTGCTACTGTTAGTCGCAGTTGTATTGGTGTAACGTCGGCGTGAGTTGGTACACCGCTGTTTGCGGATCTGCTCAACTTCCTTGGCAGTGAGCCCAATCCGTCCTTCTTTTTTCTTTTCAATTCCAAGGCGCTTGATCCAATTATCTAGGGCAGCGCGACTGATTCCAAGTTGTTCTGCGGCTTCTGAAAGTGTCAGCATAGTCTAATCTCTGTGACTCTGGGGAAAGACTCTGCAGTTTCAGCAAGTATCATTCCTTGAGGCGTGGGATCAACTCTGCAAAGTTACATGGGCGGTGATTTGCGTCCAGCTGAGAACATAGAATTTTTTCCCAGCCTAGTCGGCACGCTCCTGTTGAACCTGGCAAGCAGAAAAGATAGGTCCCATTAGCCACTCCTGCAACTGCTCGGGATTGTACAGTGGATGTGTCAATTTCCTGAAAGGAGAGATAGCGGAAGAGTTCACCGAAACCCTCAATGGTTTTGTCAAAGAGAGGAACCAGTGCTTCTGGTGTCCCATCTCGCCCCGTCAAACCTGTCCCTCCCGTAGTCAAAATAATTTCAACACTTGAATCGGCGATCCAATTGGAAACAACCGCCCGGAGTTGGTAGGTGTCGTCAGGAATCAAATTACGAGTGATTAGCTGGTGCCCAGCTTGCTGTATTTGTTCACTGAGATAATCACCAGAAGTATCGTTGGCTACAGTACGAGTGTCACTGACAGTCAATACTGCAATTTGAAGGGATTGGAATCTGGCGTCTGACAACATTGGATTTCTCCGGACATTGATCTCATGTGTACAGATGAGTTGTCATCAGAGCATCTCACGGTTTGGCATGGGAAGCAACGCCTTCTACATGCTGCTCATGCTGCTGGAAAGGACGAGCCAATCCGTTGGTCATCTGGTTTGAGTGTCGTTGCGTTGATTCAGGATGGCCTGGACTCTCTACTGCAACCTCAGTAGTTAATGTAATAGTAGAGCGCGAGGCGAGGTCCTGAATAGTCCGCTGACGCCGTTGCGCATTGCGTTCGCGCAGTTCCTGGAGCCTGCGAACACGATCCTGAAGCTTAGGAATGGTGGGTGGACTGATAGACGGAATGTAAGGTGGATCTAGAAACTGTCCTGCTCGACGCTGCTCTGCATAATCAATTGCAGGGTCTGGAATCTGAAAATCACCAATGCGCTCCAAGATATTTCTTGGTGTGATTCCAGTATCAACAGTTGTATTTGTGGCAACATATTGCTGAGCGTTACGTCGTGCTTCAGAAGTCAAGCGAGTTGGATCAGAGGAACCAAAATGCACATGATTGCCACGGATTAGACGATGCCAACGTTCCAGAATGTGCTCTACCTGATTAACTGTCAGCCGCATTGGATGATCCTTAGAAAATAGTCTTCCGATGTCGGGGTTGTGGGCGATTACTTTTCACCGCACCATAATTCAATTGCTGGAGCAAGGTTTTGATCTCGGTAATTGTCATGTTACGTTCTTGGGCAACACGCCTTGCAAATTCTTGCTCAGCCACATGGATTTTTTCTAGCAAACGCTGTAAGCTTTGAGGCTCTAAAATTTCATCTAGTTTTGTTGGGAAGCTTTGATCCCAATCATCTAATAGCGAGTCAACGCGCTTTAGGTCCTCCAAACAATCTTCTTTTTCTTCTAGCAGCGGTAAGGCATCATCAAGATGCGACAGTGCCAACTGATGTTGCGCCAGTACATCCCATCGCCGCAACAGTGCTCGTTTTTTCTGTAGCAACAACATTCCATCACTGTGCCGCAGCCTATCATTTACCAATACAGAACTCCGCGAAAACCCGACTCAGTAGATCATCTGCTGTCGTTTGCCCAACAATATCACCCAGTGCGTTTAAGGCTCTCCGCAGTTCAGCAGCCACGAATTCTTCGCCAGTTCGCTGCTGAAGAAGATTTTGTGCTATTTCCAAACTTTCCGATGCTTTCTTAGCAGCTGCCTGTTGGCGCAGATTTGTCAGCCAAGATTCTTCCAAAAATTGAGTATCTTCTGAGATACTGTTATGGTAAAGAGTTTTTTCTAGTTCTTCTAATTTCCCTTCCTGATGGACTGAAAATGGAATCCATCGAGGCTGAATATTATCTTTCCACTTTGGTAGTTCTCTGTCCCAGAGATCTGCCTTTGTAGCAACAATCAGGGAAGGCTTGTCCTCAATCTCTGCTAACAATTCTTGATCTTCTGCCTGCAACTCCTGAGAACCATCGAGTAGCAACAAAACAAGGTCTGCCTGCTCAATAGCTTTTTTCGTTCGCTCTACCCCTTGCTTTTCTACCAGATCTTCCGTTTGGCGTATTCCCGCAGTATCACTGAACCGAAAAGCCACTTGGTAAATTTCTAATTTCTCTTCAATTATATCCCTAGTTGTACCTGGAATTTCCGTGACGATCGATCGATTTTCACGCAGCAAAGCATTCATCAGCGAAGACTTGCCTACGTTCGGTCGACCACAGAGGACAACATGCACCCCATTTCGCAGTAAACGCCCTTGCCTACCTTTCTGCAACAGTCCTTCCAATTTGCTACGTAAGGATCGGAGTCTACGCTCACAATCAGTTTGACCCGTGAATTCTTCATCCTCATCTGGGAATTCAATCCAAGCTTCAATCAACGAAGCAATATGGATGAGTTCTTCTTGTAGTTGCTGAATGATCTCGTATAAGCGTCCTTTTAACTGTTGTGCGGCGAGTAGGACCGACATACGGGAGTCAGCATGGATCAAGTCAGCAATCGCTTCTACACGAGTCAGGTCCAATCGGCCGTTAAGAAATGCACGGCGGGTAAACTCTCCAGGTTCTGCCAGTCGTACACCCAGCATCAGAATTTCCTGCAACACCATCTGAAGCATCTGAGGACTTCCATGGCACTGCAATTCAACGACATCTTCTGAAGTGAAGGAATGTGGCTCACGCATTACAACCAGCATTGCTTCATCAACCAGTTGTCCCCCTATATTCAGCCAACCATGCCTCAGCTTTCTGTTGGGTGATTTTGCAACAGATCCACCTTGACTTGGCTGGAAAATAGTTTCTATCGAGGTAATAGCCGTAGAACCACTGACACGAATAACTCCTAATCCACTGGGTTGCAGTGGTGTGGCAATAGCTACGATAGTATCAGCGAACATACCTGTTCTAACCAGAACTTTCCTTAGGACTGTGCCTGCACCAAATGCAATAGATTTCTGGGCAGTACGTTCGCTTGTGCAGCTTGTGCTACTGCGAACTGATTCATGATTTGGAGGCGTGTGAATTCAGCAAGTTCCATTGCCACATCAGCATCACGTATTATCGATTCAGCAGCAGATAAGTTTTCTGCATCTAGTCGAAGACTAACCAAATTACTTTGTAGGGCCGAGCGCTGTAAGGCACCCAACTCTCCACGTGAACTAGCGATCTCACTGATCGCTTTGTCCACAATGCTGATCGCAGATGCTGCACCTGATGGGGTACGAACATCAACCCCCGCCAAACTTGAGTCTCCAGCCTCAGAACTACCAATCCCTAATTTGTCGGTGGTAATGTTTGGCAAAACCAGCTTGAGTGTGTTGCCTTTGTCAGCACCAATCTGAAATTCTAACTCTGAGTTGGTTCCATTTAATAATGTCTTGGATCCAAATTGCGTATTCTCAGCAATTCGATCTATCGAATTCAGAGCATTCTGAATCTCAGACTGAGACGCCGCTACTATCAGCTCATTGTTCACACCAGTATTTGCTGCAGCAACAGCACGCTGGCGAATATTGACCAGTAGTCTTGAAACTTCATCCATCGCGCCTTCTGCAGTTTGCACTACCGAAGCTGCTACCTCACTGTTCCGAGCTGCTTCCTTCAAACTACTGATCTGGGAGCGCAGACTTTCCGAAATTACTAGGGAAGCTGGACCATCAGTAGCTGAATTAATTTTTTGTCCCGATGCTAGTTTCTCAATAGATTTTGAGAGCATCGCATCATTTTGGGCTAAGTACCGATTGGCAGTCAGCGCCTCAATATTTTGATTGATTCGCAGGCTCATACCGAGCTCCTATCGTTGATTTTATTCTGAATTCGAAACCTCATCACTACATAGTAGGGTAAGTTTGCAAATTTGAGAATCTTTCTAGCCTAGAAGTCAGGCCAATGGGATGTAATCACCACTGGCCTAAGACCTCTTCTTCATTGAGAAGAAAGCAAGTGAGCTACATTTTGGGGCATTGCATTGGCCTGAGCTAACTGTGCCGTCGCCGCCTGCGTCATGATTTGGTTGCGTGTGAAAGCAGCCAATTCAACTGCAACATCCGCATCACGAATATTGGATTCTGCGGCTGTAAGGTTTTCAGTCGCCACTCTCAAACTAGTCAAATTTGACTCCAAGGTATTTTTCTGGAAAGCACCCAAATCTCCGCGACTCATCGTTATTTGACTGATAGCTTCATCAATCATACTCATTGCGGCATTGGCACCTGCGCTGGTTGTGACATCTACATCAGCTAAGCTGGAAAAACCACCATCGTTCGGAGCTCCTTTAGCCAATTCTGTAGTGATTATGTTTGGCAAAGAAACAGTCGCAGTTTGACCTTGATTTGCTCCAATCTGAAAAGTCAGATTCTTCTGCGTTGGATCTTCTGAGCTGCCGTTCAGAAGTTTTTCTCCACCAAACTGAGTGTTCTGAGAAATTCTGTCTATCGAACTCAAAGCGTTCTCAATTTCCTGCTGAGAAGCAGTGACCATATTCTCATCATTTACTCCAACATTTGCTGCTGCAACTGTTCGCTGTCTCATATCCACCAGAAGCCTAGAGACTTCATTAAGCGCACCCTCAGCCGTTTGGACGGTTGATATCGCTGACTCATTATTTTCGGTTGCTTGTTGCAAACTCGCCACTTGCGCTCTCAGCCCTTCTGAAATAACCAGAGAAGCTGGACCATCAGCACCGGTATTTATCTTCTGTCCAGAAGACAGTCGTTCAATCGATTTTGCCAGCAGCTGGTCATTTTGAACCAGATTTCTATGAGCATTCAGGGCTTCAACATTGTTATTGATTCGCAGACTCATTTTTCAACTCCTTGTAGTTTGGAAATACAATTTCCTGAGTGACTTCCTTCCGTGAAAGCAGCAGGGATATATGCGTAGCACCCCACCTAGATTCGATATGAGATACCGAATCTCTGTCCATCCTCCATGACGAACAGCACAAATCTATTGCTCGGCTTTGAGCCGAAAGGAAATTAACAGGGTTTAAATCAAAATAATCAGATTAATCTAGATTATTTTGATTTTGATAAAACAGGCCATCAATTGATTGCTTGGCCTTCGCGATTTAATGGATAATTACTCCGAATTGTCCAGAAAAAGGTTAAAAACTAGTCCAAGAAAATTGGATCAGGATGTTTGATGTCAAAGAATAAAGTTTATGATAGCAGTCGATTACTGAATCAGTATTTATTCAAATTTTAGTTAGATAATTTTAGTTTTCTAATAAGATCAAACAATAGAAAACTTTATGTTTGAACATGATTTTCTGAATCAGATTCTAATAGATTATTCTTACTAAATATAATTCTGGACTTTATTATTTTTTCAGAACTAAAAAGCTAATTTTCAAGTAAAAAAACCTACTCCATGCTCTTCTGAATATATTAAATTGGCTCATCAGAGTAAATGAAGGAGAAAATGTAAGTTTTCTAAGATCAAGGTGACTACTTAATAAATTCTATTCAAAATTCCGAAATTCAATAAGAAGATGAAACCTTTTTACAAGGGCTGCAGTCTGATCCGCACTTCAAAAACTGATATCAAACTGGAAAACTAGATTTACAATTCAACTCATTTGGTTTTCTCAATCCAATCTTAGCCTTCTGCTGTAAGGCCACAGACACATTGAACAAACCCATTTTGATCACTCCGTGGAGAAGCAGTCAGAGATACTCAAAATTACTATTCAAGGTCCCCGTT
>DPLM01000231.1 GCA_003541985.1 Deltaproteobacteria bacterium
GAACTCTAGTATTTCCTCAATTAGATTCTTGATGTTGCCAGCTTCTTTGTAAGTGGGGATGATGATCGACAATATCGGTGAATAATTCATGTGCTGTTATCAAAAATAGCTGATGATTTCCAATTTCTTAGATGTTGTAAATCCCTAAAGCAGACCTTCGTCTGCAAAGCTCACATAACGCTCCTCACATATTACTAAGTGATCTAGCAGCGGGATACTGAGCACTTGACCGGGCCCCTTGAGTCTCTGCTTAACCTTGTGGTCTTCTGACGATAATTCTAGATCTCCGGAAGGGAGGTTGTGCAAGTAAACTAGCGCAGCCGCTCGTTGTTCAGCAGCTTGTGCAAATACTTCTCTTGGATGAACCAAACTCCGATTGAGAAAGCCTAATGTGATCAGTTGTTCGCCCAAGTAGCGAGGCTTGCTATCCAGTAACACACCTAGAAAGATCTCTTGCTTAATCAGCCTCAATCGATGGTGAAAGTGACGAAACAGATTCCCACTATTGTGAAAAGCCTCTCCTAGTTGCAGACGTTCCTCGCCGTGACGTCGCCACAGTTCCAGTAATGACTGGGTTTCTTGAAAAGCTTTCTCACTTTGTTGTTGCCACTGCTGAACAGACAAGCCCTATACTCTGTGTAAAAGACTTCCTGCCTTCATCTGTCATGACTTTTCAGTTAGATTCAATGTTGGAAGTAGGATCTCTATCAATTGTTAAGTGAATACTCATTAGAAATTCTGGACCTTTCAGGCTAATTCTACATCGCTTGGAGAGTTTTTCTCTTGAGCTTATCAGCGGTGTACTTGAATTCGACATATTGCGCAGTTGGGACTTGTTTGGCGAGAGCCTTCTCGACATAAATGCGTTCCAACCAACTGTGTGAACTACTGTTCAACCTCTGTGAATTAGTAACCACGTTGCTAAGTTCTTTGCTAGAACACCCTCTGCCTTGGGTGTTCTAGCAAAGTCTGTTTGCATTGCTGAAAGCGCCACCAAACTCGCCAGGATTCCCTTGGCTATGCGACATCAAGGCCCCAACTGCGCATTAGCTTCAGTTGATCCCACACAAACGCCTCAGGAAGCGACTGTCACCAGAGTTCTAGCATCTCCAAAGTACATAGGCGGATCGGTTGTAGCGAGTTGCTCCTCACCATATTTAGGAATACCTGCAAACCATCTATCAGTCGTTTGACTTCCCCCTCATCAAAAACACCTAGTTGACTCAGTTCCCTCTCCAGTTGATTACTGCAGTAATGGAGAGAAATTCGCTCGGTCAACAAATATAGACCTCGTAGTTCCTGCATGCTCGGCAATGGCGGGTTGGGTAAAACGTTCAGTCTTCACCTTCTTCAAAAAGCTGATCGAACAAATGCAAATCGGAATTCATGTTGCATGAGGTGGTTAAATAATCTGTCTTCAACAGGCGATCCGCGCCCCAGTCCTAACGGAGTTCATGCACACCATCGTCGCCATCGCTCGGATGAAGGTTCCGGACATCGGCTACATTCCGACACCGCCTGATCCCATCTTTTATCTCTCCTACCTGCCACTGAACGATGCGTGCTGAGTTCAAAGTTGGTGGGCTGATCCTACTGGCAGCTGGCCTAATCGTCACAGCTTCGATTGTTGTCACCGGCTGGAATCCTGAGTTGGATGCAACCTACCGCATTAATGCGCTCTTTCGCAACTCTGGAGGCTTACAAACCGGCTCTGCGGTGCGCGTTGCGGGGATTAAGGTTGGAACTGTGGATGCGATTGAACTCGAAGGCTCCGAAGCTAGGGTTATCCTCAAACTTTACGCCAAATACCCGATTTATCGTGACAGCGCTGCGACGATCAAGTCTGTTGGCATCCTTGGAGACAAGTTTGTCGAAGTCCTGCAAGGTAACTCTATGAGTGGGACCATGCAGGATGGGGACGAGATCGAACTGGTAATTCCAGGAAGTGATATTGACAGCATGATCGATAGCCTCGGTTCTATCCTGCGTGATGTAAAAAGTGTTACAGGTGCGCTGGATCGTTCACTCGGTGGAGTTCAAGGTGAACAGAGACTGACGAGGATTCTTGATAATATTGAAGGGCTTACTCAGAATACTGAGGAACTGACTGGAACTGTCAACGAGCGAATTGAATCCATCATGCGTCAGATCGAAACCTTCAGCAGTGATCTTGCTGAAATCTCTGGCGAAAACAAGGGAGAGGTGAAAATCATCCTGGCTAATCTGAAGCAGTTCTCTTCACAACTCGAGACCATCACCACCGAAAACCGATCTGGTCTGCGCCAGGTGGTAGACAATCTTAACAGTTTTACTGAATCCCTTGCTAAGGATGGGCCCGAAATCACAGGTAATCTCCGAGGAATTCTTGAAGAAAATCGTAGCTCTCTCAAGAGTAGTGTTGATAATCTGGACCGCTCCCTGGCCAAGCTGGATCGTACGATGGATAACGTCGAGTCGATCAGCGGCAAGATCGAAAGAGGAGAGGGCACCATCGGCAAGCTAGTCAACGATGAGCAAACCGTCGATGAGTTGAACGAAGCCATCGGCAGCATCAACGGATTGCTCGGTGATGTCAACCGCCTCAAGCTCGATATTGGCGTCCGAGCTGAATTGTATGGCTCCAATCAGGCCGCCTATGGTCCAGAAAGTTTTTCAAAGGGCTACCTGAGTGTCCAGTTGCAACCGCTTAAGGATCGTTTCTATCGCTTGGAGTTGGTCGATAATCCACGCGGAATCAGAACCCGTACCAAGGATTACATTACACGTGAAGAGAATGGCCAAATCACCTACATTGAGGAAGAGCGCCTGGAAGTTGAACAAAGTTTACAATTCTCTGCTCAAGTGGTGCAACGCTTCTACGACACTCTCTTCAAAATTGGCCTCTTTGAGAACAGTTTTGGACTGGGAGTGGAACAACTCTTTGGCCGTGATGAACAGTACCGTACCTATCTGGACGTATGGGATATTGGAGGTGAATTTGGCACACATCTTAAGGCAGGAGCCAGTTGGCGCTTCCATTCAAATCTCTTTGTCACTGCAGGGGCAGATGACTTCATCAGTGAAGAAGAGTCTTTTCGTGACTACTTCATCGGAATTGGGGTGACTTTTAACGAAGATGTCCTGAAACCTTTCCTCAGCAGCGTACCACTGGACGCCATCACCAACTAAGCTTCCTTGCCTCTCCTTTTTGTACTGCAAAGGTTTCTTAAAACCTTAATTGAGATGCGATAAAAATTTTGATAGAGATAGTTTTCCAGTTGACAAGTATCAGCATCTGACAGGTTGCTCCACAGCAGACGTTTCAGGCAGGGAAGTATCGTGAGAGTGGGCCTCCCCGGACTTGAACCGGGAACCAACCGATTATGAGTCGGCTGCTCTAACCGATTGAGCTAGAGGCCCACTAGGCGAGATCAACAGAGAACCCAAATCAAGCTTTGTTTGCAAGATTTTTCGGAGTTTTATGAAGAAATTAAAATACATCACGCTGGGGATACTAGGAAGTGGATGTTTCGCCTGCGCTTCTCTCCCCGTCCAAGAAGAAAGTGCTTCCTTAGCCAACGCTCGTGAACGCCAGACTTCATCCCCTCAATGTAAATGGGAACAAGCAAATTGCGAACTGAGTGTGACTGTTCAGGAGCAGTCCTTCCGCTTGTACTCCAAAGTCGGTTTGGTCCGTATGGAGAGCTTTGACCCACAAACTAAGTCCTGGCGAATCGAAACAGAACGTGCAACTGGAGAGGACTATCGCGTTGTACGGGCTGCAGCTTTGCGAGAATTTATCTACCTCACAGAATGTGATCAGAAGGGGAATCGCAAGATTCAACGTTATCGACCTACTGACCAAAGCTGGCGACAATTACACTACAAGTCTTTGGGTTGCCAGTCGTAACTTAACCCAACCAGTCTTCGCATGGCTGGCTGCATAGCTTTCCGCGCCAGCACCAACACAATCGGTCTTCTTCTACCCACAGCAGCACACCTTCCAGCATTTTCGGCCAATCTTCCTCATCCAATGCTTGACGACCACTCAGCGCTCCCAAGATTAGCGATAACATCGTGTCATGTGTTACGGCCAGACGAAAGGTGCTTTCCGGTAGGCCTTCCTTCCAGAGATCCTTTAAAAGTTCCTGCGTTGCGGCTCGTACTGGGTTCAGTCCACAATCACTGGCCCCGCGTAAGCCCGCATTGACTAATCCCAGTGGGCCCTGCTCTACCATATACTGATGATTGCGATCTGAATCTTGAACAAAAACCCCTTTGTCTCCCAATTTCGGATTAGCATGAACTGGTACCGGTTGACCAGAACCACGACTGATCGCTTCTGCCGTCTGCAGACAACGACTGGACGTGCTGGAATCAAGCGAAATCAACTGCGTTCCCAATCGTGTCCCCAGTACCTCCGCCAGCCGAACACCCTCAGTGGTCAGATCCACCTGAAAATGAAAAACTCCTGGAGGAAAAGGTGGCCGCACGGAATGGCGCATCAACAGCAGTTTGCCACAGGTCAGTGATGCTGCATGGGCTAGAGTTGCTTCCAGGTTGCCTGGAGTTTGAGAGTGGTAGTAAATCATGGGAATTGGGGCATTAGGCTTGGCGTAAAGGTTTGTCTCGCTTTTTGCATGGGGTCATGCAAATTCAGACAAGCTTGCGGATACCATACCACGTGACTTCTACTACCAACCAGTTCACTCGCTGACCTGAGTCGAGCAACAATTTTTCTCAATGACTGATCTCATGTTGAAACTGCGAAAGCACTTCCTCGCTTTGTTAATTTGCATTCCACTACTGCTGCATTTGGGCGCTTGCGCTCCCGAGAGTACACAGGGCACCACTCCTGATTCAGAATATGGGAAAGGAAGCCTGACTGTGACTATTTCAGACACAGATCTTGATGAAAATGGAAAATCCGCAAATATCGCGGTTAAGCTGGACAATCCTCCCAAAGAAAATGTTGCCATTATCGCTACGTCAAGTGATCCGTCCGAAGCTCAATTTGTTGTTAACAACCAATTTCAATCTGGTGCAGAATTGATCTTCACAAATATTAATTGGGATATCCCACAAATACTAAAAATTCAAGGACAATATGATGAGATTATTGACGGTCCCCAAAATGTTTTTGTAAGTCTAGAAGTTCTATCTGATGATCCAGTTTACAGTAAACCAGATATCAACCTGACAGATCCTACTGGTGGACCAACAAATCTTATTAATGATATTGATCAGGTTTTCCGCAATTTTGACAATACTCCTTCTAATGGAATTGCTTCATTTACAACAACTGGAACTGTAACTGAATTAAATCCCAATGAACCTGGATTTAAACAAGCTATTTTTCCTATTCAATTGACTAGTAGACCATCATCAAATGTAGAAGTTTCAATTGATCTTAACTCCGGTACACCAGAAATAGCAGATGCTCTGTTGATTATATCACCACCAAGTAAAATACTTACTTTCACACCTGAAAATTGGAAGAGTTCACAAAGTTTTATCGTCACGGCTAAACAAGAAGACATTGATTACAGTTCAAACACTAAATTCAATTTTAATATCAAATCGGTAGGTCAATATCCATTCAATGACAAGTCTTGGTCTGTCACTGTCAACCGCGAAGACAATGATGTACCTGGGATCTTTATCGATTCTCCCAATTCAATGATTACCAGTGAATCTGGAAATAAAGTCACACTCGGAATTAGACTAAAAATGAGGCCTGACGAAAGTGTAACAGTAAAATTTGTTAGTAGCGATATAAGCGAGGGCAAAATAACAACTTCAAACCAAGGTGTTTTAACTTTTAGTAGAGACAGCTGGAATACAAGTCAAATCATAGAAGTTACTGGACAACCAGATAGTACAAGTGATGGCTTACAGGATTATAATCTTACATATACTTTTAGTGGTGATCCAATTTACGAAAGTATCAACTCTAACGAACTTCTTAAAGAGAAGCTTATGCTTACAAACCAAGATATTAATAGCCCAGATTTCACAATGCAATTGGGGAATCTTGGACTCTCTGAATCAGGAAATTGTGATTACTTGGCTATCCGTCTAAATACGAAACCAACCAACCAAGTAACGATTACGTCCAATATCACTACTAACCCTAATGAAGCAAGCTTTGTCTACGATAGAGCAAGCTGTAGAAACTATAATCAGATAATTGGAACTTGTCAGAAAGGACCTTTATCTTTCGATCAAATCAACTGGAATCAGTCCCAACTTTTATGTATCAAAGGTGAGGATGATTCAGAGCTTGATGGATCCAAGCAAATATCTCTGACTATCGATTCATCTAGTGATGACTCAAACTACAACCAAAAAAACAGTAACTTCTCTCTAACCAACACAGACAATGACTACGCAGGTATTCAGTTAGGTTCTGTTCAGTACATGACCAGCCAAGAAAAATATGTACTCCCTGTTCAATTACGTGCCAAACCAAGCTCAACAGTAAATGTACGATTAGCAAGTAATACTCCGCAAATCATCAAAGATTCCTTTGAGACTTCGTCGATTTCCTTCAACAATAGCAATTGGAACCAACAACAGTTTGTCTAT
>DPLM01000172.1 GCA_003541985.1 Deltaproteobacteria bacterium
CTATTTTAAGTGTGAATTAGATATTTTGTTAAGTGATCAACCAGCAGTAAATAAACTCGAGGAAAAATATAAAGATGGAATAGAATACTCAATATACCTGAATTGCTTGGCCAACTTAGAAAACAGAGAAATTACAATTAGATTTGAGTTAGAACCAAGCAATCTTGTGCAAGGATAATTTAAACATAAACTAATTGGAACGGATCTAAATGTAATTTGTAAAGGGATTTTTAAAGTTGACGTAAGAACAAACTATAGGAAAGTTTTCCTTTCAAAAGATGAAAAATGGATTTTTGGATCATTTGGCAATTATGAGCAAGATTTACATCAACTGACTGTGAAAGAAGGTTTAGATGGAGAGATCTACAGATATAAAATGAGAGGTGAGGAAAAAGAAGGTATTAGATATCCTGTTATTGTAAAAACGAATGACAGAAAAAAGAATTTAATTTGACCACTCATAGTGAAGTAACGGTTATGAAAGGCTTTGAAACCACAGGCCGAATGACGGTAGAGAAGTTTGAGCGGCTGTTTCAAGCCGAGTTTGGTGTTTACTGTGACCTGATAGACCAGAAGGGCAACTTCGCTGATGAATCGGCCACACTGGCAAGCCTGAGACCAGATGATTTTGAAGGACCAAAGAAAGTGGATTTCTCGCTGTGAGCCAACATGCAGGTGGGCAATGTCATTAAGAAGGCAAAGGAAAACTTTGGCATCGATATCATTATCTACGAACTGGCTGAACCCGAGGAGAAGTCTACTTTGGCTTCTGTTTCAAAGTTCACCTACCTCAAGCAACAGAAGAAGATTGCTCATATCAGTGATGAATTAGACAAGATAGTTGCTGAACTAGAAGATGAGGATGAGGATGAAGTTGAAGATTTAGGAACCAAATACTATGAATTGAGTATCAAAGGGCACGGTGGAGAAATACAAATCTTTAGATTGAATAAAGAGGAGGCAGAATCACTTAGAGAGTCATACGAAGAAGATGAGGAAAACTTCTTAAGTGATAATCTGAACGGAGGTGATTTTTTTGAAGAACCAATAATAGAAGCAGTCTATAGTGTCGACATATTTGATGCAGAATTGAAAGACGAGAATGGAAACGAGATTAAGATCAGTGATCAAAAAATAGAAATTAACGAACAAATAGAGAGTAGTGATTTATAAGAAAATTATACATTAAATTATTATTATGTTACAGAAGGAAAACTATTTGGTTCTATAAGAATTGAATTGGAAAACGGTGAAAAGTTTGACCTATCGAAATTAGAATTTAACTGTGTGGAATTTAAACTCGATGGATATATTAAGAAAGAATGTACCCTAATCAGAGATGTTCGTTACGAAGGAAATGAAACAGAGCTAATATTAGAAGATAATGGACAAACTTTAGAGAGAGCCTTATTAGGACACTGGTTAGAGGATGGAGAGTGGGACGGCAATGTCGTATGTGGTATTGTAAGAGACGAATACAAATTCAACTGGGATGGTTTAGATGAAATTTTTAATCATAACGATTGAGCAGCCAAAGAATAGCATTGCAGAAGTTAATTAAGAATAGTTAAAACCCAAATTCCATCAAAAACTATTAATTTTAAGAACCGTTATAAAAAGGTTTGAAACTTCAAGCCGAATGACGGTAGAGGAGTTTGTGCAACGTTTATATTTGAGAATCAATTACTATTGTAGCCAAATTTTCTCGTAAGTAGTATATTTTCCCAACGGGATTCGATATTAGTAACTTCTTTTTCAGAAAGGTTGATATCACAAGTCTCTAAAATTGAATACTGAAAATTGTAAAAGTAATCTTTACCCTTTTTCATAAATAATTCTTTGAGCTGATCGTTACCTCCATGATAATTTTTAAAATATGTTTCCCATCTCCCCCAAATACCATTTTCTCTATAAGCACTCCCAACATATAATTTTCCGTTTAATTTATCCGATATTAGGTAGACACCTGAAACAAAAGAATAACCACTCGTACACTTTGCTGCGTTGCCAAGGATCGCTTGATAGACATCCTGTCTCCTCCGCCAGATACAACAAAATTGCATTGGATTCAGCAAGATAGCGACCATCTCCCAAAGCTAAAGTTGGGACCTTTCCGTTTGGATTCATCTCCAGAAATTACGGAGTTCAGCTCTCCCCTCTAAGGATGTTGGTCTCCAAATAGATGAAAGGCTGTCGCAACTGGTGAAGCAGCAACCGAACTTTGCAACCGTTGCCAGAGGATTTGAAATCATAAAGGGTGAGCATGAAATTCCTTTGAAGAATGCTTGATCCTACTGGAGACCTCGGTGTAGTCTTGCCAAAAATTCACTAGCTTTAAGGAGTTAATTTATGGCCAGATCCAAACTGCAAACCACTACAATTTGCTATTTCCCAAAGCTTGATTTTTTGCCAATTAGGGACTGGTTTGATGCAGCGCGACGTAAAGGCAGTATGAACTCTCCCAAAAAAACAACAAACTTTACGAATTACAGTGAAACAAACACCGATGATGAAGCCTTATACATTCGGGCTGCCGAACAGATGATTTCTCTACAAATCAAAGCGAGCGTGGACATCCCGACCGACGGAAAAGTGCGCAAGGAAAATTACATTCATTATCACTGCCGCCACCTGAACGGGTTTGATTCCCAGCAATTGGAACATCGTGTTTTGCGGGATGGGGCTTATGAAACCGATCTTCCAGTAATTCGAAGTCAGATTTAGCATGTAGGCTCAGCTTACTCGGTTCAGGATTTTCAGGCTTTCCAGTCTGTTTCCAGTCGGCCGATCAAGTTCACGATTCCCAGCCCGTTAACCATCATGGACACCAACGCCGATTGCTTCTATCAAGATCGAAAACGCCTTGCGAGAGATCTAGCCAAAAACTGTAAATTTCGAGATTCTTGAGTTGGTCAAAGCTGGTTGTAAATATGTCCAAGTCGATGAACCCCTCTTTGCTCGGCAGGTCGCTGACGCTAAATCTTTTGGCTTTGAAATGCTCGAGCGCTGCTTTCATAGAGTCCCTAAGGAAGTTTGCAAAATTGTTCATATCTGCTGTAGTTATCCAAATTTTCTGGAAGAAGAGGATTACAAGAAAGCTGATCCCGACAGTTATCACCAACTGGACCGTGAAATGGACCAACTCAACTTTGATCAAATCTCCATTGAAGATGCCCACTGTGCAAATAACCTAAAACTACTGAAATTTCTTGAAAAGAAGACGATCATCTTCGGTACCATTGCCATTGCCAGAAGTCGACTGGAAAGTATGGAAGAAGTGACAGGGCGAATCAAAGTAGCCCTTGGACAGATTGACCGTGACCGGCTGGTGATTGCTACGGACTTTGGGCTTGGATTCCTCTCTGAAGAACTGGCCGCAGCCAAAGACGTGATGTGCCGAGCTACTGCACAATGCTAAGCAAAAACTCAAATTTCAATGATTCGTCAAACGAATAATTTCCGCACCTGCTGAAGGATACTTCTGTCAGGCACTGATAAACTTTTGTTGAGAAAATACTGATGGCCAAAGCATATTTGATTTCAATCTACAGCGAAATTCACGATCCAGAGAAACTGAAGGCTTATGCAGCTGATGCCCTACCAGCACTTCAAGCTCATGGAGCCACTCCGCTTGCTAGAGGATCTGAAATTGTCAGCAAAGAAGGAAGCAAGCCCTTGCGCACCGTCGTGATGGAGTTTGATAGTATGGAAGCTGCCGAGAAAGCCTACGAAAGTGAGGAGTACAAGGGGGCTTTGGCTAAACTCGAAGGTGGGGTTGATCGACAGCTATTCTTGATCGAAGGCTTATAGAAATTTTTAAAAGTTCCGAAACGCTTTTCATAGAGGACCCGATGCCCTTGGTTCGTTTAGAAATCACTCATCAGGAGCGCTTTGCCTCCGGAATAGAATTCGGAGATGTCGGCAGCTACGAGTTGCTGCATGGAATTGCTCACTATGAAGTAGACCCTCTGCAAACTGCCAATGCAGCGATTGTTGATTTAGAGTTAGCTCCGACCAACAAACGTGGGCAGATTGCATTTGAATCGGACTTCGTGATGTTGTATCCAACAAATCCATCACGTGGTAATGGCGCAATTCTCTATGATGTGGTCAATCGAGGAACCAAGACTGTCTTGACCTTCAACAGCGTCCCAAGATCTCAAGATCCAATGATGCCAGTGGAGCCTGGCAATGGCTTCCTGTTGCGAAAGGGCTACACCGTGGTTTTTGGAGGGTGGCAAGCAGACGTTCCTCCCACACCTGGCTTGATTGGGATGAGAGTTCCAGAAGCACTGGATGAACAAGGTCAGTCTCTCGAAGGAAAAATCCTCTGTTGGTTTCAGGAGCAAGAGACTCAGGCAAGCCAATGGCAAATGCTCTCTCACAAGGATCACCTTCCCCATCCACCTGCAGATCCTGATGAAGCTGAAGCCCAAATGTTTGTGAAGGATCATCCCAATGATACTGGACAACTGATTCCACGTGATCAGTGGGGATTTGCTCGCCGAGGAACATTTGAGCAGGAACCTGAACCATACCATGTTTTCATGGAATCAGGATTTCAACCCGGACGAATTTATGAGCTGGTCTATACAACAAGAGGAAGTCGAATCCTCGGATTGGGCTTTGCTGCGATGCGAGACATGGTGTCTTTCCTGAAATATGGTTCAACCTTGGAAGGAAATCCTTGTGCCGGAGCCTTGAACCGAGCACATGCTT
Source organism: Deltaproteobacteria bacterium (assembly GCA_003541985.1). GTDB lineage: Bacteria > SAR324 > SAR324 > SAR324 > NAC60-12 > JCVI-SCAAA005. The sequence goes on from DPLM01000172.1 coordinate 4,720, forward strand.
TTGGACAATCTCAAAGCGGTCGCTTCCTTCGAACCTATCTCTATACCGGCATCAACACTGATGAAGCTGGGCGACAAGCTTTGGATGGTTTGATTCCCCACGTAGCCGGAGGTATGAAGGGTGAGTTCAATCTGCGTTTTGGACAGCCTTCGAAGGATATTTGTTATGTCTTGCCAGGGCTGTTTCCTTGTTCAGACAGTCTTCAGATTGATCCACTCACAGGAAAGGGCGGCTCTCTTCTAGATAGCACTCACCAAAAGAGCCACCTACCAAAGATCATTTTCACAAATACGTCAGCAGAGTATTGGCGTGGAGATGCTGCCCTGATTCACACCGACTTGGAAAATAAAACAGATTTGCCTGAAGACTTAGAATATGTGCGTCGGTACCACTTTTCTGGGACTCAACACGGAGTTGGGTTCTTTCCCTTGGAAGAGGTTCGTGAATCTGATGGATGGCGTGGGCAACAACTCTTCAGTTGTATGGACTATAGCTCATTGCTTCGCTCTGTTCTCCAGAACTTAGACAACTGGGTTGCCGAAGGCACATCTCCTCCTCCCAGTCGGCATCCTCGACTAGAAGATGGTTCAGCTCAGGAGTCCAAAGATGTGATGCCTAGCTTTGCAAAACTCCCTGGATTGAATCCACCTGAGCGGCTTGCTCGAGCACAGCGATTAGACTATGGACCCGAATTAGAGCAGGGCCGCACTGTAACTTTGCCTGCTGTACAGGGAGCACAATTTCAAGCTTTTGTGTCTAATTTGAACGAAGACCTAAATGAGATTGCTGGAATTCGATTACCCGAACTGGCTGTTCCACTGGCGACCTATACAGGTTGGAATCTTCGTCACCCTGAACGTGGCAATCCTGATTTATTTCAAGGGGTCACTGGGGGTCTTGCTGGTTCAACTATTCCTTTTCCAGCAACAAGAAGACTACGTGATTTTACTGGTGATCCTAGGTTGTCTATCGAAGAGCGCTATCAATCACTTGAAGACTATTTGCAGAGGCTCCGAGAAGCCGGAGAGGCATTGGCGGAAGAAGGATATCTTCTG
>DPLM01000116.1 GCA_003541985.1 Deltaproteobacteria bacterium
CCGTAGTGCTTGATCTCTGTCGAAGTGATACGCCGCATGAGGTGCCAAGGCCGCAGATCATCTGTATCCTTCAGACCCATTGCTCCGATGATCTCACAGACACTCTTCTCTAAATTCTTGTGTAGGTTATAGACACGCACTTTCTTGTCTGATGGGTCCAAACCATACATCAGTGTCCGATCTGTTGTCGCGACTCCCACTGGACAGCGGTTTGTGTTGCACTTTAGAGCCTGAATACAGCCAAGTGCCATCATCATAGCCCGAGCCGAGTTACAGAGATCAGCACCAAGTGCTAGACGCTTGATGATGCCGAAGCCCGACATTACTTTGCCACTACTGATGATCCTGACATCTTTGCGTAGATCAAATCCAGTAAGGGCATTATTTACAAAGATCAAACCCTCGCTCAAAGGGCTACCGATATTGTTGGTGAACTCCAGTGGAGCTGCACCTGTTCCACCCTCCCCTCCATCGACCGTAATGAAATCAGGCTTGATTCCTGTTTCATGCATCGCCTTGCAGATGGCTAGAAATTCACGTCGCTTGCCCACACAGAGCTTAAAGCCGACCGGCTTGCCTCTTGATTTCTCTCGGAGTAACTGAACAAATTCCATCAATTCTAAGGGAGTTGAGAACGCTGAATGCCCTGGGGGTGAATTGACATCCTGCCCCATTGGTACACCACGAATTTCTGCAATTTCCTCAGTTAGTTTAGCTGCAGGTAAAATCCCACCATGTCCAGGCTTGGCTCCTTGAGAGAGCTTGATCTCAATCATTTTTACCTGGTCTTGAGATGCTTTCTCTGCAAATTTTTCAGCACTAAAGCTCCCATTACTATTGCGGCAGGCGAAGTACCCTGTTCCAATCTGCCAGATCAGATCACCACCACCTTGATGGTGAAATTTTGAAATACCCCCTTCCCCAGTGTTGTGAGCAAAGTTGCCCATATTAGCACCACTGTTGAGCGCCAGTACTGCATTAGCGCTAAGAGAACCATAACTCATTGCAGAAATATTCAGCAAACTGGCCGAGTAAGGCTGTTTGCAATCTGGTCCACCCACGGCAACACGCAGATCAGTCTGGTCTAGGTGAGCAGGCTTTAGCGAGTGGTTGACCCACTCATAGCCAACTTCGTAAACATCTTGTTGGGTTCCGAAAGGAACCGTATCTCGGGTATTCTTGGAACGCTGATAGACTAGGCTTCGTTCCAGACGATTGAAAGGACGACCGCCTGTATCAGATTCTACAAAGTACTGGTAAAGCTCGGGGCGAATTTCTTCCAGCAGGTAGCGCAGGTGGCCGATGATTGGGAAGTTTCGAGGAACAGTCTGTGATTTCTGAAAGACATCACGAAGACCAAGTAGAATGAGCGGTGCACCGATGGCTAGGGTCCAGAGAATTTCCAGATAGATCGGAGCAACTGCGGCCAGCATACCAAGATATAGAATCGTGAGGACATAAAATACCTTCCGTACACTGATAGGTGAATCAGCAATCATGAAAACTCCTTAAGGATGGAAGTCAGCTGCTCAGTTTTGTTTGATCTGGGAATCTTCATTGAGAACTGCCAGTGCCCGAATCGAGGACGGGAGCGTAAAATAGAAACGAGAGCCTTCGCCCAAGGCACTCTCAGCCCAGATCTGTCCGCTATTCTCACGAACAAGCTCGTGGCAGAGGATCAATCCCAGCCCAGTTCCTTTTTCATTGGCAGTTCCGACTGTGGAAAATGAGGTCTCGATTTGGAATAAGTCGCTCAGGCGCTGGGAAGCAATCCCAACACCATTGTCCGCAACACAAATGATGATCGTACCATTCTGCTGACTCGCATAGACCTGAATCTTACCCTGTTGCTGTGTGAATTTGATCGCGTTAGAGATCAAATTCTGCATCACCAGAGAAAGATGGGTACGGTCAGCATAGACCAGCATCTCAGGATCTAGTGAGCAGTCAAAATGGATCTTCTTAGCCAACAGGTTACCCTGCAGGAGGCTTAGCACCATTTCAACCCGCTCGCACAGCAACAATGGCTCTGGTTGATAACCCATACGACCCGACTGCAATCGGGTCCATTGCATCAGATTCTCAAGCAGGTTGAGCAAGTTCTGCGCACCCACATGAATATGGTTTCCGTAGGACTGAATCTCTTCTAGCGTGAAGTCAGAAAGATCACCAGAAAGAATTTCAGCGAAGCCCAGAATCGAATGAAAGGGACTCTTCAGATCATGGGAGATGATTGAGAAGAATTTATCCTTGTTAGCGTTCTGTCGCAGCAGTGCCTGCTCAGAGTTTATCAGGCGGGCGTTGAGTTCCTCTAATTCTTCTGTCCGCTGACGAAGCGTGGCTTCCATCTGCTTTTTTTCAGTGATATCCGACTGAATCCCAACGTAGTGCGTAGTTTGTCCTCCCCCATCTCTGATAGGGGTGATTGAAAGTTTGTTCCAGAAGGGACGTCCGTCAACAGCATAGTTGAGTAATTCAACCGTGCAGGAAGTGTGGGTGCGAAGTGCTTGGCGGATTGTTTCAATAGTGTTCTGGTCTGTTTCTGGGCCCTGAAGGAAACGGCAGTTGTGTCCCAGCACTTGGTCTAACTCATAGCCAGTAATTCTTAAAAATCCGCTGTTGGCATAGATGATAGGATTTCCAGTTTGCGTTGCATCAGTGATCGTAATTCCCTCGTCAGCAGCTGCCATAGCTCGGTTGCGAAGTTGTAGACCTTGTTCGGCCACAGTTCCCTTCGAAATGTCTTTGTGTGCAGCTACTAACCAAGTTTGACCTTCGAAGTTGAAACGTGTCAGCGATAGCAGAAACCAGCGTTGTTCTGTTTCACTATGGCAAGGATACTCCATTTGAAAGGCGTTCTTCTCACCACACAGCATTTGTTGGATTGCTTCGGCTACATTTTTCGCACCCTCGGTCTGAGTTCCGATAGCTTCTTGACAGATTCCCAGGTAGTTATGCCCTACTCCCCAGTTAGAATCTTCGTAATGGTTTGCCATATCGAAGTGGCGCCAAGCATCATTGACTGCGACTATCACCCCTTTCTCGTCAAGGATAGCGAGATGGACAGATAGGGAGTCTAGTGTCTTCTGAAAGAAATTTGTGGAGCTGCGAAATGGGAGAGCTTTTTCCATGAGGAATTTTGTAGCGTCAGGTGCGCTATTGACGAGCAGAAGGCGGAGAGTAAAAGTGATCTCTAGGCAACGTGTTTTTCTACTTGCTGTCGCAATTGATAGGGCGCAATAGGTTTTCGCAAATATGCCTGTGCTCCAGCCTGTAAAGCCGCCTCCTCACGGCCACTTTCCTGCTCAGCAGAGAGAAATAGTACCGGAGTTTGGTGGTCGTAACGACGCAACTCTTCACAGAGTTCTATCCCAGTTCGCTGGGCTAGATTCTGGTCCATCAGAATCAAGTCCGGTTGCGTCTCTGCGACCGTCTCGTGAAATTGATTTTCTTGCTGCAAGCAGATCAATTTCCAAGTTGGCCTACGGAAGACAGCCTGAACCAAATCCAGACTGGGTTGCTCGTCGTCCAGCGCTAAGATGGTCTTGGGTTTAATAAAATTATTCACATTTTGCCAATATAGAAATGGTTGTTAGTGAAGAGCAAACTAATTTTTAGATAAATCTATTATTTTTTTGTTACGCATGTTTAGGGATTGATCGAATTTTCTCTCATTTTT
>DPLM01000402.1 GCA_003541985.1 Deltaproteobacteria bacterium
CGTTGTCACACTCACTCCAGGGGAGCAGAAGATTGCGGTTGCTTGGGCAGCTATTAATGGGGCGGTCAGCTATAACCTCAACTGGAGCAATACGGCGGGATATTCTGCACAGATCGAAAATGTTGCTGGGCAGCAGGTGAGCAGTGGCTCAACCGAATTCTCCTTCATACATGCCCCCCTGGAAGCAGGAGTGAATCATACCTACACCATTGAAGCAGTGGATGCCGATGGTAACGCTATTGTGAGCACCCCAAAAACGGCCTCTGCTCTGCCGCTGAGTTGTCCTATCAAGGACACGACACTCAACCAACCCCAAAACCTGCTGGCTTACTATAGCTTTGATGGCAATTTGGAGGACTCGGTAGGCGATTTTGACCTGACCGCCACCGGAGACAGTATTGTCTATGGAGATGGATGTGCCAACGGCACCTCTGGCTACTTCGATGGGGATGGTGGCTACGCTTACAATGTCGACTTTAATGATAGTAATGTCAGTGAGGTAGCTGACGGCAGCTGGACAATCGCTTTCTGGGTAAATGCTGATGAAGATATGAACAAGTTTGCCTCAATGGTGAGCACTACCAGTGTGCCGGAAGAAAGTTGGGGCAAAGGTTTCCAGATTGATGTTACTGATAATCTTCGCCCTCGGCTCTTTGCCTGCAAAAGAGCGGTAGACTGCGCGGAAGAGGCTAACACGGAGAACTATGACAACACCATGACCGCGCCGAGGGAGAAGGCTCTCAAACTTGGTGAATGGACGCACATTGCTGTGACGATGGATAACCAAACTGCTGTGATGTATTTAGATGGTGAGGAAGTTATCAGCCAGTCTGGGCTGGTTACTGAGTTCAAACGCCTAAAGGTGGGCCTCAATCGTTGGGAACAGCAACCTTGGAAGGGGTACCTAGATGAACTGATGATTTTTGGCGATGCTCTGACTGCTAATGAAGTCTTGACAGTCTACAACAACGTACTTCCAGCCAAGCCAGAGAACCTATTGGTGGTCAATCAAACATATAGCCAACTCCAAATTTCCTGGGACACTCTTGAAGGGATAGATGAATATCGTGTCTATTACAGTGAGACTGACATTGTTAATGAGAACAGTCCGTATTTTACGGTTATCGGAACAAATTCCCTTCTATTCTCAGGTACCTCAGGAGAGCAGACCTACACTTTTGCTGTAGCAGGAATCAACATACTAGGGATTGGTGAGTTGTCTAATCCGCAATCGGGAACTGTTCGTGAGCAAGACTGCGGATTGATTGTCAACTGTTACTTCGCAGAACTCCCTACTACACCAATTAAAACTTCTAAAAATGATACAGTTCTGTTTTATAACTCTAGTGAATATCAAGGCTGGAACAATACGAAAAGAAGTGACAAGACAACTGGAATTCGTATTGAAATTTGGACTACAAACCATGCTTCTGGTCGTAAAAGCGCAAACTCTCCAAGCAACACCCCGATTGTAGAGATTAATTCCAATAAAGAAGGATCTCTTTACCAAGATATCACTGTTGAGCCTGGAGAAACACTGGACTGGAGTTTCGTATACCGCTCACGAGATCCTCGCTACAATGCAACTGTTGCACTTGAATTAGGCGCTCCTGATGCCGAAGTTGAAGTTGGGCAGTACACAACTAAGGATTGGCAAACATTCAGCGGGCAATATACAGTCCCATCTGGTGTTACAACCCTGAGGGTGAGATTTAGTGGTGTAGAGGACTCATATGATTCTGGATCCTATGGTCATCTGCTAGATTTAGTATCATTTTCCAAAAGTGGTAATGAGACAGGATCAGCCACGATCATTCAATAAGTGACTGCACCACCCCATGATGACTATATTGAGACCTCTCCCTTCAACAACTATTCTCCAGAATGGTATAACTCAAAAAGATACCAGTTATTTGAAACCAGTCAGGGAGGATGACTTTGATTGTTGCTGCTGGAGATAAGATTCGAGAAAAAGGCAAACGCATTTCTGTGCTGTAAGTGCTCATTTTGACTTATCAAACTCGACAATCACAAAGGATGGGTTGGTAAGGAATCTGAGCGAGGTTCATATCAATCAGAAATATTCTCCAATAACTAAATTTGAAGGACTACATTTTAAACAAGAACAAAATACGCTGTATTTTATTCAAAATTCAGACTCTGAAGTACTAGTCGGGTCAATGCCATTCAGCTGCTAATATCCATTAACTATTAACCATATAGGAGAGGCGTTCGCGTCTCTCCTTTTTTGTGCCCTCTGCTCCCTTCTACAAGACAACCTCTGCTGCTCTCCTTAGAGATTTTGCTTCCACTTCTCAGCTTATCACTAAGACTGATCTGCTGCTTTGCTTTCTCCCTCAGGGAAAAAGAGCCCATCGCGCTGATGAGAGGTTACTCCAAGCTTCTCCATTTCCTCACATCTTAGTTAAACACAATCCCCCACCCAACAATGGCGTGGTCCTCTTTCTCTCAACGGGCGAGGGTTTTCGGAAAGTCGCATTCATCCCACAAAAATATCCTAATCCGCTGTACTCTCAAAGCACCGTTAGCAAGACCAGCTTGCACTTCGAACCTTCACTAAGGATATAGTCAATGGTTTGTAATTCGCTGAGTTCAGCCTGACTAGCTTGCTCCAACTCGTTGAGCAGGCTTCCGAAATTACTTTTTAGCCAGAATTCGTCCCGAACGGTGAAGCAGATCTGTCCACCAGATTTAGTGATACGCAACATCTCATGTAGGGCATCGGGTTGCACATGCCCCAGGGTGAATGTACCGATGCAGATCACCGCATCGTAGATATCCGCTGCTATTCGCAAAGGCTGGTTCAGATCCACTTGCTGCAGTGCCCGATAACACCCCTTGGCTTTTGCCTCAGCCAACATGGATTGAGAATAATCAACCCCATCAATTTGGAACTTTCTCGCTTTCACAAGGAGTTGACCAACCAATCCAGTCCCACAGCCGGCGTCTAGTACAAGAGCCTCATCCATCGGCAGGTACTTCGACAACAGTTCTACACTTCGCGCAGGCGCCTGGTAGCCAAAGTTGTCTAGCAGATCCTGATCATAGGTTGTGGCCCAAAAACCATAGGCTTCAGAGATATCTTGCAGGCTCTTAGCGTTGAGTACCTTATCGTGAATTTCAGTTCGATGCCCCATTCAGTGTTCCTCTATTTTAAATTCATAAACAATGTGACCCTGGGTCAGGGGTACAGGCTTAACTTAGCACTAGGTCTGGCCCAAATGGAAAGGGGATTGGATAGGCCTTTCCCTGTTTGAAGATAGCTTGTTCCAGTCTTCATAAAATCTACATATTCTCTCCCCTATTTCCCCACATTTTTCTCCTATGTTGTAAGGAAGCCATTAATAAATCAATTCCCAAGGCTCTTCAGATGCACTCCTGCCCCCTTTCATAACTTTGTTAGGAACGCTTTTTTGGAAAAATTGCTACTTTATTTACAATTCCGAATTATTTTTCATGAATTATGCAGCTGAGTGTTCAGCAAAAAAAGGGTTCTTTAGTCATAACCTGAAAAAGATTGCAAGACCCATTGAATACTTGTTGACAAAGTTGCTAGCACTTGCTCTCATAGAGTGCTAGTAATAAATTTTCCAAAAAAGGTAACGATGAAAAAAAGAAATGACTCAGCATCGAATGAGTTTGTATTTGAAAATGAGACTTGGAGGGAGGATAGTGCAAAAGAGCGCCAGCATGCAAAGATTCAGGCAGCTGTGCAGCACTTTTTGAACAGAGGGAAAAAAATTGAGATCCTTCCTCCACAGCCAGATCGGGAATCACGCAATGTGCAGGCTGACCACTGGGGTGGGGCGTACGAAGAATTCGATGACGTCCTCACCAGTCTGAACTAGGCTACAAGCTTATTGAATTATCAGATTCTGACGATTCAGCAGCCCAAAAAAACGTATAGAGAACGTTCGCGTCCTACGGTTTCAGAATCCCATGTAGAAACCAAAGAAAGTTCCAACACCCCCCAGCTCTAGAGTCTTGTTACGAGATTCGACAGTGAGCGGAGCTCGAATGTAGTACTGTGAAAGCATGACCCCGTACTCCCCGGAAGGAAAGCGAATTCCCCATTTGTAGTAGTAAGGTTCCAAAACTTCACCAAAAACTACCGAATAGTTATTGGTCCCGTCACTCTCAACAAGATATTCTTCAACCTTACTCAGGTAGTTTCCAGTACCAACTCCGACAAATGGATAAAAGAAGCCGAATCGACCATAGAGGCTTAATCCGTAGAGCAGACCAATGGTTTCCGTGATGGTACGACTTCCCTCGCCGAATCGATACTCTTGATTGTAGTTCGGGAGTAAGAAAACGCCGCTAGGTGGGTCGTTCTGAGCAATACCTGAGAGCAGATCAATGCTGAATCCGATACCCAAGTAGCCATTGACTCGATAGTACTCGAATGAGATCACCGTAGGTTCCACTTTAGGGTCATAGGATACCGCCCCGTAATCGTTTTCCATCGCACTTAGATAATCACTATCAGCGGCAAATGGCGGTGCATTGCGTTTGGTGTCAATGCTACCGTACTGAAGTGAGGTGAAGTAGAAGGTCTGCTCTACAGCTTGCGCTGTATTAACCATAACGGACCAAATTAGCAAGAGCAGGCTCCAGCGAATGACTTGCCTCACCATCTCAACCCCGCATCAAAAAAGACAACGAAGTCAGTCTCGTTCCCACGATTACTGTAATCCTGTACAAAGCCAGTGTCGAACTGAAGATTAAAGATTTGAATCTTGTAACCAACCATAATCAATGCGGTAGATGCCTGTAAGTTGTAGTTGCGAACCTCCTCGGGAATCGATGAAGATGGATCTCCTTCTGCTGGAAAAATGCTGGTTTGAATCACATTCTGGATGACCAGAGACTGATTGGAGAACATCATCCACTCGAGGCTGATGAAACGGTGGAAAACCGAATCGGAGACCCAGGATGGGTTTTTTCCAAAACTTGTCATTCCCTGCCCAAAGTAGACAAACCAGGGATCAAAACCCTTGGAAAATGTAAACATGTAGCCCCGGTCATCAGCCCCAGAACTGACCTGCCCTCCATCTGTCTTCTCGCCATTGGCGACCTTGTAGTTCAGCTTAAGTGTAAAGGCTGGTATGATCCGGCCACCCTCCCAGAGATTCCACTTGATTCCCAAGCTGGTGTCTCCACGCATCCCAAGGAAGGTGTCACCATAGATTGGGGAATCATCTGCAACAAGCAATTCTCCATTGCGAGCTACATAATAGCCAAATTTGTTGCGATCTGAGTATTCTCGATAGGCACCCTCTTGTTCTCCATCTGAGACACCAACTATTCCGTGAAAAGCTTCTACGTATTCGTCCATAATACCTCCTGCCAAGGTCAGGAAGGGCAACTCAACTGATAATTCAATAGATGGTGTGAAGCCGTACTTGAAACGAAAGTTTTGGCGGTAGCTCTCCACGTCCATGTACAGGCCCAAATTTGGCACTACTTGGCTCGTATCTGCGCTGTTGAAATCACTGGCAACAATTCCCCGGTCATATTCGGTTTTGGTGATTTGCTGAGTACTGCCCTGAGTATTGACAAAGGTGTTCGCCATCGAGAAGCTATAACTAGTAAGCGCTTCCCCATCCGGTAAGGTGGCTGTGTTTTCTGGATACATCCACAAGTAGGCGTGAGTCACCGGGTAGTGGTTCCGGACTTCCAAAGGGCCAAGGCCTGCATTACGAGTCCGTGCGGGCAACGTAGACGCTGCGAGCAAAAAGATGAGCAATAAACTGGGGAAGGCAAGTCGATTCATTTGTGGAGATGCCGTCAGCGAGAAGGTAGTGAATTCCGGCAGAAAAGATTTTGCCAGTCAATCAAGACCTGTACCAATTCATTGGAACAAGAGAGGTTCGTGGCCAAGCTCAATGAAATGATCAAAGAATTCCGACTCTCCATTGATCAAAGTGTAGAGGCTATCGCTCTACTGATGCAGATGGACCCAGATGACTATGCACGCCTGGAGGAAGATTGGATTCCACCAGCTGACATTCTCCAACGTCTGTGTACCCTTTTTGAGTGGAATTACCAGGACATTAGCCGACTGGCGCTAAATACTCCGCAGGCCCGCCAAACATCGGTAACAGAAGGAAGCAGAGCACGAGCCACTTTCGGTGAACAGTTGCAAGCTGAGCGCTTGGCCGTCGGGCAAACCCTGGAGGGACTATCAACACTGCTTGGGATTCCCGTAGACTACTATCAGGCTTTGGAAGATGGCGTTATTCCTCAAGATGAGTTATTGCGCAAGATCTGCTCAATGTTTGAGTGGAATTACCGCCAGGTGCGACAGCGCCTGATCACCTCAACGAATCCAAGTTTTGGAGGCTACCAACCGCCACTATCTGCTAGAGACATCCGCAATCGTTTCCCCAACAAGCCAGAAACTCCTGAGTGGAATGAGCCTCCTCCAGAAAATCGATTCAACTTGGGAGAAAGACTTCGAGAAGCACGGGAGGAATTTGGCCAACCTTTAGAAGCATTGGCCTTGCTGCTGCAGATTTCTACAGAATTGTATGAAGAGATTGAGCAGGATCTCACCAGACCAAGTCCGGAACTCCTACGTCAAATCTGTGCCCTTTTTGAGTGGAACTACAATGAAGTGGTTCACCAATTCCGACACCAAAATCGTCAACTTTGGCAGCCTTCCATCACTCGTCTGAACAACTTGAAACCTCATCGTGTCCAGAAATTGCAAGGTCTCCAAGACGAAATTGCCATTGGTTGGAGGGATCTGAACCAGGAGCAACAGGATGCCTTGCTCTCCCAGCTGGAACTGGTTCGGGACACCATCGACCGTTGGAAACTTAAGAATTCTCTCTGATGCGTCCCTACATGCGCGTGCTTCTTTGCTGTTTTCTGTTTTTAGTTTCGGGATTCTCAGCCCAGGCACAATGGCTTCAGGTCCGTTCCTCTGTACCATCGACGGCTCTACGTCTGTTCAGCTATCAGCAGGTTGATTTTGGGAAGGGTGGAGTGAGCGCTGACAATGGTACGCAGCTCGAAGAGGCTCAGTTTGGACTGCAGAGCCAGTACAGAGTGCTCAATCTCTACCTCCTTTCTCTTTTCCGAGAAGATCTTCAACTGAGTTACTCCCAACCGCACCTACTAGCTAGTGAACTTGATCAGAATGGCCAACTAGGTCTCAGGGGAGATGATCTGCCCACCGAACTGCACAGTGAGGGTTGGCGAGGATTTCTGCCACTACCGTTGGGTGAGAGTGCCCTCATCATCCGTGGAGGCTATCGGATTGCCAGCGACCGACGTGATTTGAGCAACGAGGACTATCACTCTCATGTCTCTATGCTTTTCTATCCTCAGGCTGGAGCCTCAGATCGTTGGGCGTTTGGGGCGTTTCAGCAGGTTTACCTTGGAGAAATTAGCGACATTACTCCCCTTGCTCAGTACGAGAGCAATTCAGGTTCTCTGGCTTGGTCTGTTGGTTTTTTGCACCTGTCAGGCTCTTATGATCCCCCTGTACTTCCCTACTTTGGTGTGTCTACAAGTTGGATTGCCAACTTTGAACTCGAGTTGGTTTACCCGAGGAGATTGGCGATCGGTTTGAGACCATTCGCTGGGGTGGGACTTCGTTTAGAATTTGATGATTCCACGACCCGCTATCGACTTGCTCGGTTGGATCCGTGGGAGGGTAATGTCCTTACCCTAGACCAATTTCGCC